>JAISKP010000103.1 GCA_031260885.1 Eubacteriales Family XIII. Incertae Sedis bacterium | reverse complement strand
CCGTTTCTGTCGCCCTATATGGCGGCGGCAGGGATATCAGCCACGATCGTAGGCTGGGTCGCTGGCGTCTACGGCGCTACGCAGATGATTCTCCGGATACCGCTCAGCATCGTCGGTCGCATGGCAGGCAGTCACAAGCTCATCATCGGCGCGGGGCTTGTCGTTGTCTCCGTCTCATGCATCCTGCCGATGTTTTCGCATTCGTGGATATTGTTTTTCTTCATGCGCGCGCTGTCGGGCGTGGCCTCGTCCACATGGATCAGCTACACGGCCTATCAGCTCGAAGGCGCCGGCGGCGAGGCCAACCGCCGCATGGGTTTTGTGATCGCCTGTAACACGGGCGGCATATGTCTCTCGCAGATCATCGGCACACTCAGCTACAGCTATATCGGTATCAACGGACTGTTTGTGATCGGCGCTGCCGGTGCGGGTCTGGCGTTCCTGTTTCTGCTTGCAACGCCGTTCCGCAAGATAAAGTCATCGCCTTCGGGAACGGTTGCGGTTGCGGGAACAGACCCAGGAGGAATTGCAGTAAACGAGCGGGGGTTTAGCCTCCGTATGTTTACCGAGGTGCTGAAAAACAAACACCTCTGGCTCTGCTCGATTCTGATGTCGCTTGCAAACTGGGTGATGTTTTCGACGAACTTTTCATTCACCGGCGTCTTTGCGCAGGATGTACTGGGCGCAAAACCGTTTCACTTCGGAGTCATGGCATTTATGTCACAGATCGCATCGGTCGCGGCCTCGCTCGTCATGGGACGTATCGGTAAAAGAAAGCTGCCAGAGCGCGAGATTTTGACCGTCACATTGGTCGGTCTGGGGCTGTATGCGGGCCTGACCGGATTCTGTTCATCCATAGCTGTGTTGGTTGCTCTGCAGGTGCTCGGCGGAATTATGATGTCGGTTCCCAATGTGATCTTGTTTGCCAATGTCGGGCGCGAGCTTTCGGACAAGCAGCAAATCCTGTCCATGGGCGTCTTTCAGAGTATCTACAGCATCGGAATGACGGCAGGCCCGGCGGTAACAGGCGTATTCTACGACAAGACAACAAGCTACCCGCTGACCTTTCTCGTATTGGGCGGCGTCGCATTGGTAGCATCAGTCATCGCCTGCGCCCTGTATCGGCCTGCAAAATAGGCTGAAATGGCTATATTTTCCTTGCATTCCCCTCGGTTTTACTGTATATTTATAGAGTTGCACATGACGATTTGTTGTGCGGCGCATTTGTGCCCTGACCGGGCCGTCCGAATCTCTGACGGCGGCGCAGCCGGTGGCTTTTAGGAATTGCCCTGTATTTGTCCGTTCCCGTATGGGTATGCGGGTGGGAACAGGGGGATCAGCAAAGGAGAAGAAACATGATTGATCAGGCGAAGAAAGCGGAGATTATTGAGGAGTACAAGACGAAGGAAGGCGATACGGGTTCGCCGGAGGTGCAGGTAGCCATACTTACTTACCGCATCAACGATCTCAACGAACATCTCAAGATTCACAAGAAGGACCATCACTCACGGCGCGGACTTTTGAAGATGGTCGGACAGCGGAGAAATCTGCTCAACTATCTGAAGGAGAAGGACATCGAACGTTACAGGACGCTCATCTCACGTCTGGGCCTCAGGAAGTAACACGTTATTATAAACATGAGAGGCGAGGGCGACCTCGTCTTTTAATATTTGCAGAAGTTGTGGGAGTAACCGTAGGAAGAAACGAAGGAAAAAGGAGAAGAAAGAGAATGGGTAGATTTACAGATTATAAGACATTTAAGACTGCGCTGGGCGGCAGACTTCTGATCGCTGAGATCGGCAAGGTGGCCGAGCAGGCGAACGGCGCTGTCACCGTGCGTTACGGCGACACGGTCGTCAACGTGACCGCTACGATGGCTAAGACAGCCAGGGAAGGGATTGATTTCTTTCCGCTGAGCTGCGAATACGAAGAGAAAATGTATGCTGCGGGCAAGATTCCCGGCGGATTCATCAAGCGTGAAAGCCGTCCTTCCGAAGGTGCGACGTTGACCGCGAGGCTGATGGACCGCCCGATCAGGCCGCTGTTCCCTAAGGGGTTTAAGAACGATGTGCAGGTCATTGCGACCGTGCTCAGCGTTGACCACGATGCGCCGCCTTCCGTCGCGGCGATGATCGGTTCCTCGATCGCGCTGTCCGTATCGGACATTCCTTTCGAAGGCCCGACCGCATCCGTCATCGTCGGACTGATCGACGACCGTTTCATCGTAAACCCGACGCAGGCGGAACGCGCGCTCACGCAGATGACGCTGACGGTCAGCGGCACGCGCGAAGCCATCATGATGGTCGAAGCGGGCGCATCCGAGATCGCAGAAGAGAAGATGATCGACGCTATTTTCTTTGCACATGAAGAGATCAAGAAAATCATCGAATTCATCGACGAGATCGTCGCGGAAGTCGGCAAAGAGAAGGCCGAAGTGCTCGCTCCCGAAGTGGACGAAGACCTGAAGCAGAAGGTCACTGCCCGCACAAAGGACGGATTCAAAGACGCGCTGCACACGGCTGACAGGCAGGAACAGTATGCGAAGATCAAGGCCGTCAACGACGACGTGCTCGAAGCCCTCGCTGAAGAATACGAAGGTCAGGAAAAGGCCATCAAGCAGATCGCGGAAGACGTCATGGTGGAGGAATTCCGTTCCATGATCCTCGATGAGGGCATCCGTCCCGACGGTCGTAATACCGAGCAGATCCGCCCGGT
>JAISKP010000094.1 GCA_031260885.1 Eubacteriales Family XIII. Incertae Sedis bacterium | reverse complement strand
AACACATGCGTATTCACGCCGCGCTGCGTGACCATCTGGCGTTCCTGTATCGCGCTCACGCCGTCCTTCGGATAGAAGACGATGATCTCCGTGCCCGAGACGTCCGCAAATCCTTCGAGTGCCGCCTTTCCCGTGTCGCCGGAGGTTGCCGTCAGGATGACGATCTTGTTGTCCTCGTGTTCCTTGCGCAGCGAGGTCGTCAAAAGATAGGGCAGAATGGACAGCGCCATATCCTTGAACGCCGCCGTGCGCCCGTGATAGAGCTCGAGGAACGCCGCCTTTTTCGTAAAGGCGAGCGGTGCGATCTGCGGCGTGTCGAATTTCTCATCGTAAGCGCCGTTCACGCAAAATGCGAGTTCGTCTTCCGTGAAATCGTCGAGGAACGCACCGAGGATCAGCCGTGCCGTCTCCCGGTAGGATGCGCCGACGAGCCGTTCAAAATCCAGATGTAGATTGATATGTGGCATCTCCTTTGGGACGTACAGACCTTTGTCGGGCGCGAGACCTTCGATGATCGCCTGCGCACTTCTCTTTTCTTCAGTATTCCCCCTCGTGCTGATGTATTTCATTTGTGTTTGTTTTCTCCTCGCCGCGTAACGGCACCCAGCATTTTTGTTCCGACCGGTTACAGCGCGCGCAGCGCATCGACAATGTTGATTTTTTCCGCATTCGTATCCGCACGGCTCTTGATGACCTTTGCCGGAACGCCCGCGACAACTGCGCCGGCAGGCACATCGTCTATCACGACGGCACCGGCGGCGACAACAGCACCGGCACCGATGCGAACCCCTTCAAGGATCACCGCATTTGCCCCGACCAGTACGCCGTCCTCCACGACGACAGGCGTAGCGCTCGGCGGTTCGATCACACCTGCGAGCACCGCGCCCGCGCCGATGTGACAGTTCTTCCCGACCGTCGCACGTCCCCCGAGAATGGCACCCATGTCGATCATGGTTCCTTCACCCACCACGGCTCCGATATTGATAACCGCGCCCATCATGACGACGGCACTGTCTCCGATCGTGACCTGATTCCGGATGATTGCACCCGGCTCAATCCGCGCTTTGATCTCTTTGAGATCAAGCATCGGCACCGCCGAATTTCGGGCGCTGTTTTCGATGACAACATCTTCGATGGCGGTCGCGTATTTTGTGAGAACCGGTGAGATATCCGCCCAGTCTCCAAAGACAATCAGCATTTCAGGAATGCCGAATACCTGGCAATTTTCGAACGGGATCGCTTCCTTCGCCTTCAGAAACACCTTTACCGGTGTTTTCTTCTTTGCCTCGCTGATGTAACGAATGATTTCCTGTGCCTCCACTTTGTGCTTCCTTTCCGCGCCCTATTCGTGTATATATTTATTCCTCGTAGTATTTGCCGCTTGCGATGCATACCGCAGGACCGGTCATAAATACCGCTTCATTTTCACCTATGCTTATATTCAACACCCCATAAGGCAGTGTTACCCTTACCGAACGATCCAGCTTCCCGCTGATCAGCCCGAGAACACCTGCAGCGCAAGCACCTGTTCCGCAGGCTGCCGTAAGACCCGCTCCGCGTTCGTAGGTAACCATTTCGATCGTGCCGCGATCCAAAACGGACACGAAATTTACATTCGTTTTTTCCGTATATACCGGGTGTTCCGACAGTTTTTTCCCAAGCGTGATCAAGGATTCTGCGACCTCAAGACCACCGGCGTCCGTAAGATGCCACAGATCGGAGACACCTGTTCCCCCACTCTTCTCCAGAAACAGCCCGTCCTTTTCCGAGACCCATACCACCGTGTGGATCGTCCCCATAAAGACGCTGTCTACCGTCACCATTTTCCCGCCGGCATCAAGCCGCCGCTGCAGAAAGGATGTCTGTGAACTGCTGCCCGGATTTCCGCCGATCACGGTTACATCAATACCCATTTTTTGAACACTGAAATCCGGTTTTCCCATGTCGATGGCAACCATAAACGGATCGGTGCTCTCGATCCTGACGTGCATTTGACCGGCGAGCGTAGACACATCATATTCGTGAAGCGCAGGCGATATGACATCCTCATCGAAACAGTACTTTGCAAAGCAGCGAATGCCGTTTCCACACATCGGTGCCCGGCTGCCGTCGCTGTTGTAGACATCCATCCCGAGCGGACTCCTCCGCACGATGATCAGCCCATCCGCTCCGATTCCCGTCGTTCTCCGGCACAAGGTTCGTGCAAGCTGCGCAAGCATTTCTTCACTGTTCGCATAACGCGGCGCATCATCCTCTCTGATTAGAATGAAGTCATTTCCACAACCGTGATATTTTGAAAACCTCAGCACACCGCTCTCCGTTATTCTTTAATATTCCGGAATTACTCCGTCGTTGAAAGCACGGCGTTGTATTTCTCCACCTGACTCACCTTCATGCGGGACACATCATAGGAAAGCACGTCTTCTTCCAGCTTTAACACCGTCGGTCCCATATAGACCGTATCTAAGATCTTTCCGTCCAAAGAAACCTTGCTGAAGGGTGTGAAACCTTCTCCGCTGATGTAGTACTGCCCGGCCATTTCGACGATCTCTTCAATCCGGATCGGACGGTATCCCATATTCATTTCTGTTGGCTCAAATGGGTTCTTCTCACCATAGACGTATTTTTTTCCGTATAGCATATCATACTGCAACAGATGCAGATTTTCAAGATACTCATCGCTGCCCATATTGTCCTGATGATACACCGTGAGTGTCCCCTCCCGCATACCGATCCGTTTCTGAACCTCGGCGGAAAGTTGATACGCCGCGAGATTCATATCTTTCTTTTCCAGTTCAAAATTTGTCCAGATCACATATTCCGTCTTAAACGTCGAGCCGGATTGCATCTCCGCATCTTTCATGCCGAGCGCAGGAAGATGGTCGCCGTAGAGGACAAGCACGACGTCCTCTTCATAGTCTGAAAGTTCCGCTGTGAGCCCTCTTACAAAATCGTCCATCTCCCGGATCTGCTGCAGATAATATTCGTATCCATAGCGAATGGCTTCGGTCTCCGTTCCGGAAACCCTGACCACAGGATTCTCAATCGTCTTCTTGGTCGGATACTCTCCGTGCCCCTGCACCGAAATCGCATAAATATAGTCTTTTTCTTCCGTCGCGTTCAGCGCACCCATGATCTCGCCATGAAGCACATCATCCATCGCAAAGTTTTTGGGCGTCTTCGACACATAACTCATGTACTCGAGAGACGTAAAGTCATCATAACCCAGATGACTGAACACGATATTTCGGTTGTAGAAAGCGCCGCGGTGGTTGTGGATCGCATGGGTCGCATATCCCAACCGCTTCAGATTATAGGCCATCGTTTCGCAGGTTTCTTTTTTGAGGATGTTCTTGTACGGATATTCTCCCGGTCCGAAAAATCGCATGCTCATGCCGGCCATAATCTCAAATTCGGTATTTGCGGTTCCGCCGCCCACGACCGGAACGGTCAGATAACCGCTTGAATAATTTTCTTTGAGCTCTTTGAAATACGGAACCGGGGTCTCCGAGAAGGTCAACCCCGACACTTCTTCCGGATCGATAAAGGATTCCAACTGAAGAAATATGATATTCGGACAGTTCACGGACGTCATCGAGGCGAGTGCTTCCGGGCTTACCGCATCGGACACCGCCTGTGCAGAATAACCGAGCGGCTTTTTGATGCCCTTATTGAGCCATGTACTCAAAAAGCAGTAGGGTACACCATAGTCGTAGTACGCATCCCACAGGTTCTGAAAATACATAGACGCCTTTTCCGTCTTGATTCCGACCGCCCAGGTGCAGGTAAACGCGATCATGACGATGAGTATTCCAACGACGGCACGTTTGTAATTGATTTTCATCCTGCGCTTTGGCACAAAGATAAAGACGAACAGAAAGAGCAGCAGTATGACGACGATCACGACGATAATGATCGCAAGCTGGACATTTGAAAAATAGGTCGGCATAATGTCAAACGCCATATCGATGACCGTAAGATCCGCCGTTGTGAACGGCGTCATACGGTTCATCAGAATGAGACCGTTCGTAATGCCCAGCGCGAGCCAAAAGACCGAGATGATGAGGAAGAAGAACACTCTTCGGCGCAGCAGCCAGAAGACGGCGAACGTCAGAAAGATGATCACGTAATTCAACAGAAACGCGATCGGGCTCCGGATGAAGAACACAAGTCCGCCGAAAAGTTGTTTGTATTCAAACCCTTCGATGAACAGGAGGATCAGCAGCGTGAGCAGTGCCGTCTGAAAAAGCGTATTGCCGAGGACTTTGCCGTTCACGATCGCAGCCGTTTTCGTGTATATTTTTCCGTGAACTTTCCCTTGTTTCTTTGCTTTCCTGCTTTTCAACTTTGTCTGAATACTGTTTTCTTTTGTTATCATCTCACTCATGTTTCATTCCCGGCACATTCAAGCACCGCATCCGCCAGTGCGACAAATTCTGCGACGCTCAGCCGCTCAGCCCGCGTGTCCGGATCGATTCCGGTCACAGCAAAAGCGGTGTCAAGGTCGCCCTTGCTTGGCACAGCAGAGGCGATCGCGTTTCGAATCATCTTTCGACGCTGTCCAAAACCGGCCTTTACAATTGAAAAAAACAGCTTTTCATCTTTCGGGCTGACCGGTTTTTCCGGGTATGGTTTCAGCACGATGACCGCCGAATCCACGTTCGGTTTCGGCATGAACACCTCTTTTGAGACAGTCATCACCGCCGATACGGCACAATGATACTGTACAAAGACCGAAATCGCGCCATAGGTCTTGCTTCCGGGCGGCGCACAAAGCCGCTCTGCGACTTCCTTTTGCACCATGAATACCATACGTTCCGGCGTTGCCGGCTGTTCAAGAATTTTTCCGATGATCGGCGTCGTAATATAGTACGGCAGATTGCCCATGAGCTTAAAGCCGTCAGGAAGTCGGCGCATGTCGTACTTCATGAAATCTCCGGTAACGATTTCCGTGTTTTCCGCACCGTCCAGAACCTCTTCAAGGATCGGAATCAGCTTTCGGTCGATCTCAACGGCAATCACCTTTCCGGCACGTCTGCTGAGCGCTGTGGTGAGCGCACCAAATCCGGGTCCAATTTCAAGGACGGTGTCCGTCGCGCTGATCTCTCCCGCGTCTACGATTTTCTCAATGATATTGGCGTCTGTTAGAAGATTCTGACCGTAGTTCTTTTGTAATTGAAAGCCATGCTTCCGCTGAAGTTCAAGGGCGACCGTCCGCTTATAACTGTCCAGCATTTATTGAGCGCTTTCATCATCCGGGGCACCGAACACATAAAGTGTCTCTCCGGGCCGAATCATCCGAAGCTGCTGTCTCGCCTGCTCTTCGATAAAAGCAGGATCGTTCACAAGCGTGAGCTGTTTGGCAACCTGTGCCTTCTCGGCTTCAACTTCCGCAAGCGTGATCTGCGCTTGTTCCGCTTCTTTCGAAAGGTTGATCAGATTTACGGTCGATACGAGCACAAAAACAATGAAGACAATTGCAGCGGCAAAGAGAATCACGCCCTTCACGAAAGCGAAAAAACGGACTCCCGATTTCGGCGTTTCGATTTCTGTTTCCAGAGCAGCCTCCGCGGCGGCTCGGACTTTCATCTTTGAGACAGCTGCCTCGCGTTTTTTTCTTCTGAGGCGCTGCGCTTCCTCAATGTCGATCACTTTTTCCATGAATAGATTGTAGCACGACCCGAAGTTTTCTACAATATGTTGCGGGCGCTTCGAAGTTGCGGTAATGGTAATGTAATAATTACCTTTGTTCCTTTCCCGTATTCGCTTTCAATGCCGATGCTTCCATGGTGTTCCTCGATGATCTGTTTTGAAATGGCAAGACCGAGTCCCGTTCCGCCACGCTGACCGGATCTAGAACGGTCGACCTGGAAAAAACGTTCAAATACGCGGGAGATCTCTTTTTCGGGAATGCCGATGCCGTTGTCCGAGACGACGATCTTCACCGCGTCCGATACGAAGATCAAATCGACGTCGATTCTTCCGCCCGGCTTTGTATATTTGATCGCATTGCTGATGATGTTCATGATGACCTGTTCGATCTTGTCCCGATCCATTACAGCCGGGACAACCTTGCTACGGTCGAAAATCATGTTGAGCTGCTGATTTTTGCTTTTCGCCGTCATCTCCATCATCTTGACCGCCTGTCTTACAAGCGCGACGACGTCGCTTTTCCGCATATCCCATTTTTGCCTGTTCGTATCAAGGCGGGACAACTGCAGCAGATCTTTTACAAGCCGGTTCATGCGATCCGTCTCATTGTTGATGATATTCAGAAATTCCAGTTCCGTCTTCCTGTCCGGAGCGCCGCCTTCAAGCAACGTCTCCGTATAGCCTTTAATGGATGTCAGCGGCGTCTTGAGTTCATGCGACACATTCGCCACGAAATCGACCTGCATATTGTCAATTTTTTCACGTTCTGTCACATCGCGCAGCACGATGATGATCCCGCCAACCCCGCCGACGTCATCGCTGAACTTCTCAAATCGAACTTCGTAATAGGCGCCGCCGTAAGTGTATTTCCCCTGATTGACGCCATGCAACAAGCTGGTAGTCAGATCTTCGAGCGTAAGTCCGTCGCAAAACCGCAGAATGATATCGTCGTATCGCTTCCGCCTTGTATCTTCTTCCGTCATTCGAAGCATGCGCCTTGCGGCATCGTTTGCGTGGATAAACCTGCCCGAGGAATCCACCGCAAGCAACCCGTCCGCCATCTGCTTGAGAATGGTCTCCAGTTTATCCCGCTCAATCTTGATTTCGGAAAAATTTTCATCGAGCTTTTGCCGAAGCACACCGAGTGCTGCCGCAAGCCGACCGATCTCATCGTTTGAATGGATCTCAATGCGTTTCGAAAAATCCCCTTTTACCATGAGTTCCGTTTTTTCCGCAAGATCGCCGAGCGGTGAAGCCGGAAATTTCGACACAAAGATACACAGAACCGTCGAAACCGTAACGCCGATGACAACTGAAATCACGATGTCCGCTCCGAGCTTTACCAACAAACAGATGATGAGTCCGTCCAAAACGCAAAGAAAGAAGACCATGAGCGCGATCTTCCATCTGATGCTTTTTAAGAAAGGGGTATCCTTCATAGGTTATGGTCTCCGGAAGTAGTACCCGACCCCTCTTTTCGTTAATACATATGCGGGATTGCTTGAATCATCCTCGAGTTTTTCGCGGAGCCTTCTCACGGTCACGTCCACCGTCCGAATGTCTCCGTAATACTCATATCCCCAGACATCCTCGAGGAGTTGCTCGCGGGTGATCACCTTATCTTCTCGTTCCGCAAGATAGCGAAGCAATTCAAATTCACGGAGCGTCAGTTCCAGCGGTATGTCCCTTTTGCGGATTTCGTAACGATCCAGATCGATCGCAAGATCGCCGAATTCCGTGACGTTTTCGGAAGACGCGCCTGTTGCCGCTGCAGGCGACGCGACCCTTCTCGTATTCGCCTTAATGCGTGCGATCAATTCGCGCAGACCAAACGGTTTCGTGATATAGTCATCTGCACCAAGTTCGAGTCCAAGCACCTTATCGACTTCTTCTTCTTTGGCGGTAAGCATGATAATCGGCACTTCGCTTTTGTCCCGGATTCGCCGACAAATCTCAAAACCATCCAGCGTCGGAAGCATCACGTCGAGCAGTACGAGATCGATGCCCCCGGCAAGCGCTTTGTCCAAACCTTCCTGCCCGTCATACGCCGTGTCGGTTTCAAAACCTTCTTTAATGAGATTGAATTTCACGAGATCCGAGATCGCCTTCTCGTCCTCGATGATCAGCACTTTCCTTGCGTCCATACCTGATCTCGATCCTTTCGTAAAAGCGTCGGTAATGTTTATCACATTATACTATCTTGTTGAAGTGTACACAAGTGGAATAGAGCGGATGCGCTCAATCCCGCGGGAACTCGTAGCAGGCGCAGCTTGTTCCATTGTCCGTTTGCCCTGTGTCCCTGCAGATGGGACAGCAGTAAACGACATCCATATGGTTCGCCGGAAACCCGGCTGTCTCAAGCAGCATCTTTTTCTTCTCCAGACTTGCCGCAAGCGATTTGTCCGTCTTTTCCATTGCTGATTTTTTATTATCTGCCCCGGAATGCAATGCGCTGAGCAACTCGATATTCAGGCGCTTAATATCCTCTTCAAGCACCCTGACCTCGGGAATCGTTTCGTAAACCTCCGCCCTGCGTTTTTCTGCCGCGCTCTCGCCCTTACGGCGCCGCTCTTCATAGAATTTTTTGCGACCACCTGCGCCGGATTGTCGACCGTCTGCGGATGCATCTGATCCGCCGCGTTTCTTTGCCTGCTCCGAGTCGATGATTTTTTTCACATAGTCAAATTTGTTCTGTTTCCCGGCGGCCTTCTTTGCGGTGTTCAAAATTTCTTCAACACGCAGCTCGTATTCGTCCATCCACTGATCGAAAATGCGTTTCTCCTCGTCGGTAACCGTCGCCTGAGAAAGCCCCAGCGCCTTCATGATTTTTCGGTACTGCGCAAAGCGAATGTCGTTTTGCTCAAGGTACGCCGCTGCGTCCTCGGCTGTCCGAACACCCTGCAGCGACCATTCCCGGATGATTCCGCTCACATAGGCAGCAGAACATCGTTTGCTGTTTCGCATGCAATAGTCGTAGGCGAAAGTAATCAGATCCGGCTCAACATCGTACTCGTCAAGAAGCTGCCCGATCCTCTGAATGTCCGGCGATGAGATCGGCTTTCCCGTAATCGTTTCAATATCGCGAAACAGTGTCCGGATGTCGTCTCGGTCCAACGGGAACCGTTCCGAAGACGGAATTGCGGGCGTCGGCTCGCCGCCGAAGAGACTGCCTTTGAGATCTACAAATATGATATCGTAATGCAGTTTGTCCGACGGACTGGGATAAGATTTTCTGACCACCCCGCATTTCTCAAAATAGGTCCATGCGGCCATCACATCCTCGACATTCAGTTTGAGTGTCTTCGCGATCGACTCGTTCGACAGAATGCGTCCGATGCCGGAGTGCATATATGCATACAGATAAACGCGCACGTGATCTCCCGATGCGCCCGGCAGGTACTCGGCGATGAAGACATTTGAAATCGTCGTATCGCCGAGATAATAATTCTTTGAATGTTCTTTTGTGAATTTCATCTTTGTGTCAATCTATTTGCTTGACAGAACGTCTTCTCTTATGATCGTCTGTTCTCTGCCGGGACCGACCGAAACGATCTTGACCGGCACACCGCTGATCTCTTCGACCGCAGCGATGTAGGCCTTCGCTTCCTCCGGAAGCGCGTCATATGACGTGAGCTTTGACAGATCGGTCTTCCATCCCTTCAGCGTCCTGTATACCGGTGTGCATTCCGATAGGAATTTCAGATTCGCCGGATAGTGTTCCACTTTCTCGCCGTCGTGTTCGTATGCGATACAGAGTTTCAGCTCGTCGAACGCATCGAGCACGTCGAGCAGCATGAGCGCGATACCGGTCATGCCGTTGATGCGCGCGGAATGCCGGACGACCACGCCGTCAAACCATCCGCACCGACGTGCGCGCCCGGTCGTTACACCGTATTCATGACCGCGCTCCCGGATCAACACACCTGTTTCATCGTGCAGTTCTGTGACAAAAGGCCCCTCGCCGACGCGCGTCGTATACGCTTTCGTGATGCCGATGATCTCTTCAATCAACCCGGCGCCGATGCCGGAACCGGACGTAAATCCGCCGGAGATTGGGTGCGAACTTGTGACGTACGGATAGGTTCCGAGATCGAGATCGAGCATCGACCCCTGTGCACCTTCAAAAAGCACTGTCTTCCCGGACGTTACCGCGTCATAGACCAGAAGGCCCGTGTCTCTCACGTATGGCGCGAGCCGTTTCGCATATTCGGTAAATTCTCTATAGATCGATGCTCCGTCGAGCGGCTGCCCATCATAGAGCTTCGTGATGATCGCATTTTTTGCCGCGAGTTGTGCTTCGAACTTTTCGCGGAAGATCTCTTCGCAGATCAGATCGCACACGCGGATACCGCTGCGCTCGACCTTGTCCATGTAGCAGGGACCGATCCCCTTCAATGTCGTCCCGATGCTCGCCGCACCGCGCGCTTTTTCGGAAAGCGCATCGAGCGTCTTGTGCCAGGGAAAGACAACGTGCGCCCGATCGCTGACGTAGATCTTTTCCGTATTCACACCATCCGATTCAAGTGATTTTAATTCCTCGAAAAATCCTGCGGGATCAAAGACGACGCCGTTTCCGATGATGTTCTCTGCACCGGGATTTAGAATGCCGGATGGAATCAAATGAAGTGAATAACGTTTCCCGTCGATGACAACGGAGTGTCCCGCATTGCTACCACCCTGTGCCCGAACGACCACGTCCGCACCGCCGGCAAGATAATCTATGATTTTTCCTTTTCCCTCGTCGCCCCATTGAGAGCCGACGACCGCAATTGTTTTTGCCATTCAGTATCCCCCCTAGTAAGGTTTATCCGGTATGTCTTCGTAACTGACATTCCCGAATTTCGTATATCTGCCAAACCAGGCCAGTTCAATTTCCCCGGTTTCACCGTTTCTGTGTTTTGCGATCAACAGTTGTCTTCTGTTGTCCATATCGTTGTCTTCGTCGTCTGTTTTATTTTCATAGATGAACATAACGATGTCCGCATCCTGCTCGATCGCGCCGGATTCCCGCAGATCGGAAAGAACCGGCTTGTGAAATCCTCGGGTTTCGACCGCCCTCGAAAGCTGAGAGAGCACGATCACCGGACATTCCATTTCGCCGGCAAGCTGTTTTAGGGAACGCGACAGGGTCGCGATCTCCTGTTGTCTGTTTTCCGGACGCGCGGAAGCCTTTGCCGATCCGGAAAGATCCATCAGCTGCAGATAATCGACGATGACGAGATCGAGTCCGTCTTTCGCCTTGAGCCGCCTGCATTTGTTTTTGATTTCGTTGATGGAGACGCCCGATGATCCGTCCACGATATTGAGCTTCGTTTCACTGAGCTTTGCCATCGCTTCTCTGACCTTTTCCATATCTTCGCCGCTACCGTATGCCATACCGTTGCGGATTCTCAAAAGATCCACCTTCGCCTCGGCGCTGAGGATCCTCTGTGTGAGTTGAATCTCCGGCATTTCGAGGCTGAACACGAGTACGCGTGCAGCCGCTTTGATCGCAGCATGTGCTGCAATATTCAGCGCCAACGAAGTCTTCCCCACGCCGGGGCGAGCCGCCAAGACGATCAGATCGGAGTCCTGAAGACCTGAGGTGATCCGATCCAGCTCCGCAAACCCGGTCGGAAGACCCGTCATGCCGTTCGGCTTGTCGGCGGTCTCCTCCATCTTTTTCAGCGTTTTGTCGATCGCTTCGCTGATGGAGACATAGTCCTTGCCCTGCTTGCTTCTGCCGATCTCGAGGATCTTGCGTTCGGCATCGTCCAGGATGTCATAAGCGTCCTGTCGATCTTCGTAGCTGTCTCGCAGGATCTCACCGGTCTGATTGATGAGCTTGCGCAGAACGGACTTCTCGGCAACGATCTCGGCGTACTGCACCGCACTGGACGGTGCCGGCACCATGCCGACCAGCGTCCCCAGATATGCCGTACCGCCAGCCGAACCGAGCTTCTTATCCTTGCTGAGTTCTTCGGAAACCGTAACGATATCGACACTTTTATCTGCAGCATAGAGCCTGCCGATCGCCTCAAAAATAAGCGCGTGTCCTTCTTCGTAAAAGTCCTCTCGAGAGAGCAATTCCATCACGTCATAGAGCGCCTGCTTGCTCTGCAATGCGGCGCCCAGTACGGATTGTTCTGCGTCTTTGTTATGTGGCGGGATCCTGTCGACCATCCTGTTTGCCTTTCGGAATGCTACAGGGCTTCGACGAGCACGCGAACTGTCGCGGAAACCTCCGGATAGATCCTGACTTCAGCGGCATGAACGCCGACATTCTTGACGGGTGCTTCAAGCGCGATCTTCTTCTTGTCGATAAATACGCCGTGCGCCTCTTTGATCGCGTTTGAAATGTCCAATGTCGTGACGGCGCCGAAGAGCTTGCCGCCTTCGCCCGCCTTCGATTTGATCGTCACGCTGAGGTTGTCGATCTTTTCGGCAATGGCTTTGGCGCTGTCAAGATCCTGCGCTTTCTGTTCCGCAAGCTTTGCCTTGCGGTGTTCCAGCGTCTTGATGTTTGCATCGGTTGCTTCAAGCACAAGACCTTTCGGGAAAAGAAAGTTGCGCGCATAACCGTCGCTTACCTTCACCACATCGCCGGACTTTCCCTTGCCGGGAAGATCTTCAATTAATATTACTTTCATGGTTGCCTCCTTTCAGGATCAGTCTTTTACATAAGGAAGCAGCGCGACAATTCTGGCACGCTTGATCGCTCTTGCGACTTCTCTTTGGTGCATCGCACAGGCACCGGTGACCCTTTTGGGCAGAATCTTCCCTCTTTCGGTGATGAACTTCGAAAGCGTATCTACATCTTTGTAGTCAATTTTGAGCTTCTTATCGGCGCAGAACTGGCATACTTTCTTTTTCCGCAGACCACCGCCACCGCCGCTACTGCGTCTTTGCTGTTTTTCTATCATTTTTCTTCTCCTTAGTTATTATAGATCGAAACGGCCGTAGAATTCACAAAATCATAGATTTTGGAATTCCTGACCGAGGTCCTACCATCGATTTGCTCCGCAAATCGGGTTAGGACTCTGGCCGTAGAATTCACAAAATCATAGATTTTGGAATTCCTGACCGAGGTCCTACCATCGATTTGCTCCGCAAATCGGGTTAGGACTCTCAGAATGGCAGATCGTCGTCATCGTCGAGCGCGCTGAACCCTTCGGGAACGCCGCCTGCAGGTGCAGACTTTGCGCTGTCGGACGGCTCTGGGGTCTGACCGCTGAAGAATCCCGGTTCTGCGGAAAACGGATCTGCCGCTGCTCCGGAGGAATCTTTCTTCTCGAGGAACTCTACCCGGTTTGCGATGACTTCATCGGTATAGACCTTCTGACCTTCTTTTTCGTAGCTGTCGTGTTTCCAGCGGCCTTCAATGCCGATTTTGCTGCCCTTTTTCAGGTAGCGCTCGACAAACTCCGCCGTTTTCCCAAAAGCGACTACACGGATGAAATCCGCCCTGTCTTCTTTCGCAAAAGTATCCTTGACTGCGATTGTAAACCGTGCAATCGCAAGCTGGTTCTGGCTGTATCTCACTTCCGGATCTCGTGCGAGATTGCCTGTCAGTATCACAAGATTCATAGTTTCGCTCCATTCTGCTGTTTTGCAGCAGCACAATATTTACGGACCGTCTTAAGCGATTTCCTTGTCGTCGTCTTTGTTGATGATCAAATGCCGGACGACATCATCTGAAATCCTGAGCCTTCTATCCAGTTCTTTCGGCAACTCTGCCGGCGCGTTGAACTCGATGAGCACATAGTACCCCTCGTTCTTTTTCTGGATCGGATAGGCCAGACGTTTTGTTCCGATCACGTCTGCCTTCGTGACTTCGCCGCCGTCTTCGATGATTCCTTTTACGGTTTCAACGATAGCAGCTTTTTTCTCGTCATCGAGGGCATTCGCGATGATGAACATGATTTCATAGCGATTCATAGTAACACCTCCCTTCGGACTGAATGGCTCCGGTTCTTCCGGAGCAGAGAGCATTCGGGCAAAGATGCCCACATATTAAAAATGCGAATGCTTTGCACCCGGCTGTCAGCACTGGTGCCTAATTAGTATACAATGCCGCTCGGACACTTGCAAGAATTATCTCAACTTCTTGTGGTTCACAAAACAAAATGTCCCGTTTAATTCACAAAACAAAATGTCCCGTTTTTGTATACTCTTTTGGATGGATAAATCATATTCCAAATGGTCTCAGAAGAGACTGAAACACATT
>JAISKP010000068.1 GCA_031260885.1 Eubacteriales Family XIII. Incertae Sedis bacterium | reverse complement strand
CGGCAGATGCGGTGGGGGAAGCGATGTCTCCGTAATCCCCGATCGGCGGACTTCCCTTACGCGCAAGAACGGAAACCGCCTCAGTGGTTTCCGCCAATCTCTCTTTCACAGGATAGTAGTCCGATACCGGTGTGAGTTGTCTTGCCTCCTTCGCAGCAAGACTGCTGCAGGTGTGTTCAGCCAGCATCTCAACAACTTTCGTGTATTCCAGTATTCGATGCTGTCTCTGTATATCGGTCATTCGGTCGTGCGCTTGTAGCGTTCGAGTTCGCCTTTAAGCTGGATATTTTCCATTTGAAGTTCGAAGTAATTTCCTTCAAGTTCCTTGTACTTGTCTTCGAGTTCACGAATCTGCTCGGAAGAATTCGCCTGACCCTCCTCGCGGGATTTCAGACGTTGCGCAAGGTTGTTCACTCTGGTTTCGAGTTCTTCGATCTTCTTTTCTTTTTCCGCAGCCTGGCGAATCAGATTGTCGTTTTCAATCGCTTTTTCGTTCAGTCGATCCTGCAGCTTGTCTTTCTGCCCGACCTGCTGCTGTGCATCTTCCTTAAACTGCAGGAAGTTCTTCTTCGCTTCATCCCAGAGCTGCATATAATGCGCAATGTCTTTGCGAAGCTGCTCCTTTTCCTGTTCATCTTCCGATTGCGCGTCTTTAAGCGCGAGCAGTTCGTCTGCGATGTTCACCGCCGCAAGAACTGCGACCGGGGATACCGCGCCGCCCCCGAGGCTTTCAGAAATGCTGCGCATCACCTCATCGACGTGATCGGCGACCTTGACGATCTGATCCCGCGCTTTATCCCCCGTAATGGTATATTCCTGTCCGTAAATTCTGACCTTTACCCTATTCATCTCAGACATATAGCGCCTCCTTGAATCCGTATGAGCTCATAAGTTAAATTGTATCATACTTTTCGTGTCAAATCTCCCGAAGCTGAGCCCCCGTACCGGCACTCAGCGCGGACAATATCTTTCCGTGAACCTTTGCAACATCCTCATCCGTGAGCGTTCTGTCCGAAGCTCTGTAGACAAGATTGAATGAGAGACTCTTCATGCCGTCCGGAATCTGCTTGCCTCTGTACACATCAAAGAGTTTGACGCTTTCGAGGATCCTACCGCCATTCGAAGTGACGATCGAAGTGACTTGCCCGACGGTTACGTCTTCGGATGCGAGCAGGGAAATGTCTCTCGTGACCGCCGGATATTTATCGAGCGGTTCATAATGGCGCATCAGATTTGAAGCTTCGATCAGCGCGTCGAGATCAAGCTCGGCTGCATAGACCGGCGCATCGATATCGTATGCCGAGCCGACATCCGGATGAATTTCGCCGAACAGACCGACAGCCAAAGCGTCCGGTTCCGCAGGGACATCCGTGGGATCTGCAGGTGTATTTCCAAAGTCTGTAGGGATCAGCACGCGCGCGCATCTGCCCGGATGCCAACTGCCGCTGTCTTCCACCGGTTCAAATACCACGCCCGAAATACCGAAACGCGAAAGTAGCCCTTCGATCACCCCTTTCAGCGTGAAGAAATCCCAGTTTCCGCCATATGCGCCGATTGAAAGATGAACGCTTTCGGTCGGCAACGCTGTCATGGAAAAATCTCCATCGGATGCACCGTCTGTCCGGAAGGTGTTTCCGACTTCGAACAACGCTGCCTGTGCATTGCTGCGCTTTGCGTTCAGGGCGAGCGCTTCGAGCAGATTCGGCAGGAGCAATGTCCGCATGACGCTGTTTTCTTCGCCGAGCGGATTGATCAGTTTCACGAAACGGCGTGCTTCCGACTCCTGCGGCAAGCGAATCCGTTCCACACCCTTCGGTGATACGAAGCTGTAGGTCTGAATCTCAAAGATGCCCAGTCCGGTCAGCACGTCGCGCGTCACATCGCGCAGCGTCCAGCGATATGATTTTCCTGCTTCCACATTGTCCTTGTGCAGCGTGACGTCGAGATTGTCGTAGCCGTAGATGCGTCCGATCTCCTCGCTGAAATCGACTTCCGCTTTCAGATCCAGCCGCACGTGCGGCGGCGTCACATGGAGCAGTCCCGGTTCCGAGACAACCGTCATCCCGAGTCTTCTCAAAAATCCTTCCATTTCTTCCTGCGTTAGGGAAGTGCCGAGCAGCTTATTCATGCGTGCCGTCCTGACGTCAATTGCGATCGGATCCGTCTTGCCGGGATAGTTGTCCACCGCGCCTGCAAGCACCTTTCCCGATCCGGTTTCCGAGATGAGCGCGCATACGCGTCCCGCGGCGTCTCCCGAAAGCGCTGCGGATACGCCCTTCTCGTATCTGGACGACGCTTCCGTGCGGATGCCAAGTCTTTTCGAGGTGAGCCGGATGTTGTCTGAGCTAAAGTTCGCGGCTTCGACGAGGATCGCCCGGGTATCCGCTTCGATCTCCGAATTCAGTCCGCCCATGACGCCCGCGACCGCAACGCCCTTTTCACCGTCGTTGATCAACAACATGCTTTCCGTGAGTGTCCGTTCACTTCCGTCGAGCGTTGTAAATTTCTCGCCGTCTTTCGCGGTATCGACGATGATCTTTCCCTGTGCAATCGTCCGAATGTCAAACGCATGAATCGGATGCCCAAGTTCGAGCATGACGTAGTTTGTAATATCGACGATGCTGTTGATCGGACGCATCCCGGAGAACATGAGCCTGCGCTGCAGCCACCATGGACTTTCCTTGATGACGATGTCCTCCGCGATGCGCGCCACATATCGCCTGCACAGCGCAGGCTTTTTGATTTCCACGCTGATGTAATCTGTCGGAGACGCATCCGAAGATTCACCTTCCGCTTTAAATGAAGGCAGTGTCAATTCTTTGTCGAACACAGCTGCAGCTTCTCTGGCCATGCCGAGGATGGACAGGCAGTCCGGTCTGTTCGGCGTGATTTCGAAGTCGATGACCGTCTCATCCAGTCCAAGCGCCTTCACGGCGTCCGAACCGATAATGTCCGGCAAATCGGAAAGTTCTTCGGGCAGAATCCAGATCCCGTCCTTGTGCAAAACAGGCACGACCTTGTCCTCAAAGCCGAGTTCTCCCGCCGAGCAGAGCATCCCATTGCTCACGACGCCGCGCAGTTTGCCCTTCTTGATTTTGACGCCGCCCGGCAGCGTGCTCCCATGAAGCGCCGTCGGAATGAGTGCACCCGTGCGTACATTCGGCGCACCGGTGACGATCTGGACCGGCTGACCATCCTCCGAGGCACCGGAGACGTCCACCATGCAGACCACAAGGTGATCGGAATCCTCATGCGGCTCGACGGACAGCACCTTGCCGATGACGACGCCGGAGATCTCTTCGCCGAACGTCGTGGTTGTCTCAATGTTTGATCCGGAAAGGATCATCTTGTCCGCAAATTCTTTGACGTCCTCCGGGATCTGCGTATATTCTTTCAACCAACTTACCGGTACTAACATAATAATATTTTCTCCTTCGTGATCTTTTTTGTGTATGCAGCTTATCCGAACTGTTTCATAAACCGTACGTCATTTTCATAGAAGTGCCGTATGTCATCCACGCCGTGTTTCAGCATCGCGATGCGTTCCACGCCCATGCCGAAGGCAAACCCCGTATATCGTTCCGTATCGATCCCGCCGACTTTCAGTACGTTCGGATGCACCATACCGCAACCGAGGATCTCGATCCATCCGCTGCCCTTGCAGACGCGGCAACCCTTGCCGCCACAGACGAAGCAGGACATATCCATCTCCGCGCTCGGCTCCGTAAACGGAAAAAAGTGCGGGCGAAACTTTGTCGTAACGTCTTCTCCGAACATGCGCTTCGCAAACGTATCGAGGGTCCCCTTCAGATCCGCCATCGTCACGCCCTCGTCGACGAGCAACCCCTCCACCTGATGGAACATCGGAGAATGTGTCGCGTCAGGCGTATCCGTACGGAAACATCGTCCGGGTGCGATCACCTTGATCGGCGGCTTCGTGCTTTGAAGCGTCCTGATCTGAACAGGCGAGGTCTGCGTGCGGAGCAGAATATCTTCCGTAATGTAAAACGTATCCGTCAGATCGCGCGACGGATGGTTCGGTGCTGCGTTCAGCGCATCGAAATTGTAAAACACCGTCTCAACCTCGGGACCTTCCGTAACGCTGTAGCCGAGTTGCATGAAGATGCGCGATATCTCATCGATGGTCTGGGTGATCAGATGACGCGTGCCGCGCGGAAATGCTCTGCCGGGCTCCGTCACATCAAGCTTTTCAGCCTGAAAACGTTGTGCTTGCGCCGTTGCAGATGCGCCGGATTTTTTCTCTTCGATCAACACTTCGATGCGATCCCGGACCGCATTTGCTTTCAGACCGAGTTCCTTCCGCTCTTCCGGGCTCAGACTGCCCATCGAACGAAGAATCGCCGTCAGCGCTCCTTTTTTCCCGAGAAATCTGATCCGAACAGCCTCAATATCCGCTTCGGATGCGGCACCGGTCAGCAGCGCCTCGGCTTCCGCCAACAGTTCTTCCGGTTTATCTGCCATCTTGTCTCCTCTTCTCAAACATCACGATCGCCGCCGTCACAGATGCGTTCAGCGATTCGCTCTCCGGTTCCATTGGAATATAGATCGTATCCGTATCGCCGCTCAGAAAAGTTTCCGAGAGACCGCCGCCCTCGTTGCCGATGACGATTCCGATCCGCCCGGTCAGATCTGCGCTGTGATACGGGATCGCACCTTTCATGTCGCAAGCAAACACCTTGATATCATTTTCACGAAGCAGCGTCAGCGCTGTTTCCGCGTCTTCCGCAAAAAACACATGAATCCGAAACAAAGCACCCGCTGCAGCCCGGAGCACTTTACGCGAATAAATATCCGCGGTGCCCTTGACTGCGATCACGGTTTCGATCCCTGCGGCGTCGGCGCTCCGAACGATGCTTCCGACATTCCCCGGATCCTGCAACCGATCTATCACGAGTGCGCTGCCATTCATCTGCGCCGGAGGATTCGGCCGGCGTACCGCAGCCATCACACCCTGCGGCGTCACGGTGTCGGCAAGGCTGTCAAACAGATCTCTGTCAAACAAAACGGTTGACGTGTCCTTTGCCAACCGGAGTGCATCCAGAATCCCGGGATCTGTTTCATCCCCCGAACGGACGTAGATCTGAATTACTTCCAGTCCGCTTTTCAGTGCTTCATAAAGAAGGTGGATGCCCTCAATGAGAAACATCCCCTCCCGGTCACGGTATTTTCGTTCGCACAGTTTCCGTACGAATTTTACGGTTTCGTTCGCCTCTGAGACGATTGTTTTCAATTCTTTTTCAGGAAATCCGGAACTTTAAAGTCGTTCTTGCCGCCGCCATCCGTATCATCATCGATATCAAGGCTTTCCTGCTGCGGTTCCCCATCCGATTCAAAGCCGAAGCGGCTTCCGTCCAAATCGTCATCATAAACCAGCGTGATTGTATCATTGGACAGCCCGAAATTATTGCTCTGCGCGTCGGCGCTTCCCTGTATGGACGATTCACCTGTAAGCGGTCTCAGATCTTCTCCCGGTCCTTCTTCAAAGCCCGTCGCAATGACGGTGACTTCGATGGTATCGCCGAGGTCTTCCGTGATCGACACGCCGAAGATCACGATCGCATCGCGGTCTGCCGACTGTTCGATCTGATCCGCTGCGCGCTGCGTATCAAGCATACCGAGTTTGTATCCGCCTGATATTTTCAAAAGAACGGCTTTCGCACCCTCGATCGATGTCTCCAGAAGCGGGCTTCCGATGGCACCGCGTACCGCTTCTTCGACCCGGTTGTCCCCGGATCCGACGCCGATACCGATATGGGCAATGCCGCGGCTGCTCATAACGGACTTCACATCCGCAAAATCGACGTTGATGAATCCGGGCTTTGTGATGATCTCCGTGATCGCCTGAACACCGTGTTTCAGGATGTCGTTCGACCTGATCAGCGCCTCTTCGATCGTCGTACTTTCATCCGAGATCAAAAGCAACTTGTCGTTCGGAACCACGACCAGTGAATCCACATATTTGCTCAGATAGTTGATGCCGAGATCTGCGTTGTCCTTGCGCTTGCGTCCCTCAAAGCTGAACGGCTTTGTGACAATACCGACCGTCAGAATGCCGAGTTCCTTACTGATCTTCGCAACGACAGGTGCGGCGCCCGTACCTGTTCCACCGCCCATACCGGCGGCAATGAACACCATGTCCGCGCCCTTCAGTGCGCTTTCGATCTGATCTAAATTTTCCTCCGCAGACGCCTGTCCCTGTGAAGGGTTGCCGCCGGCACCGAGACCGCCCGTCACCTTTTCACCGATTTGGAGTTTTGTATCCGCATTCGAATTCGAGAGGTCTTGTTTATCTGTATTGATTACAACATATTCCACACCCGTAAGCCCGGCGCTGATCATTGTATTGACCGCGTTGCCGCCGCCGCCGCCGATACCGACCACGACGATCTTCGCAAATGTCAGTTCATTCGTTTCGAATTTCAACATCCCTTCTTGGAACATCTTTGCCTCCGTTCATGTTTCGGGGCCGTGATTTACCCCTCCGCGGATCCGCCGTTCGGCGATTCCCAATATTTATAAATTATAACATATCGGCTATACGGTTACACCATTTTTCCACAAAATTCAAAACGTTTTCTCACAAGGTCTGTGCCTGTTGCCGATTCTCACTCAATAGCATTATGTATCCTCTTCCGGGGAAAAGGTACAGGTTCCGCTTCCTCCGACAAAGACCGTTCCCCGCACGACCTCCTTTTGACGAAGATCAAGCAAAACACCTTTCAGCGAATTGATGTTATCGCCGATATTTTTCAGACTGCCGCGGCAGATGAGATTGTCGTATACGTATGCCTTGACCGAGATGTCCGATGCGGTAATACGTTTGAAAAACAGATCGTTTTCTTCCACTTTCTTCAGAAACGCAATCGTCTGCGAGAGCAGCGCCGTCTCATCGACTTCAAGTGCCGTGCCGGGTTCCGCCCTGATCACGGTCAGATTGTCCACCACGGTCAGGCTTCCCGGTGCATCGGTCAGTCTGAGAACCATGCCCTCGTAATCCATTACGGCATAAGTGTTGCCGTGTGCAATCACAAAATTTTCCTGCCGTTCGATCACGGTCAACACGACGGTATGCGGGAGTCTGCGGTTCACGGAGGCTTTGATAATATACGGATCCTTCTCCAACGCAATTTCGGCACTGCGCATGCTCGTTTCAAAGATGTTTGTACCCTTTTGGATGCCGGACATTTCAACGATCTTTTCCTTCATGTAATGACCGGGTTCTGCCGCGGCGTTTTCCACCTCGAAAGTCCGGATTTCAAAGAAATTTGACGTGGCGAGAAAATAGACGCCGGTCAGCAGCGCGATGAGGATCAGAATGTTGAGGAAAAGGTGTTTCTTCCTGCGTTTCTTGCGTTTACGCGAACCGCGGATCATCTCGCGACGTCCGGTCAGTTCATCTTTGTATTCAAAATCTTCGTACAGGTAATCTTCGTTCATTTTTTCAATATCACATCTGCGATCATGCCGGCGGCGTCGGGTTTTCCCTGCTTTTCGGCCGCTTCGGCCATCCGGTTCAATTGTTCCTTATTTGCTTTCAGCCTCAGTATTTCGTTTGTGAGCGATGCTGCGGTCAGCTCGGATTCATTCATGATGATGGCACCGCCGTGATCCGCAAGCGTCTTCGCGTTGTAATACTGATGGTTGTTCGTCACGTTTGGAGACGGGATCAGAATCGAAGCCTTGCCGAGCACCGCGAGTTCGGATACAGTCATCGCGCCGCTTCTGCCCACAACCAAATCCGCCGCCGAATAGTATTCATGGATGGTTTCAGTATAGTCAATGACATGAAACTTCTCGTTGCGGATCGCGCCCGAATCCGTCATCTTCCTTCGGACATCCTCATAGAGTCGACGACCTGTGAGAAAGAACACCGTCAGATCATCGCTGTCCTTCAGGTCTGCAAGCATGTCGCAGACGACTTCATTTAAGCGATCCGCACCTTGACTGCCGCCGAATATCATGACCGCCAGATCCTTCGGACTGATGAGAAGCTGTTGCCGATAGTGCATGGCACCTGCGGTGATGAAAGATTTCCGGACAGGGTTTCCGGTCACGACGATCTTCTCAGGATGTTTGAAATACGCCTTGCTCTCTTCAAAGGCGACGAAAACCGTATCCGCATATTTTTCCGCGAGTTTATTCGCAACGCCGGGAATTACATTTTGCTCGTGTAGGTAGGTGGGGATACCGCGTTTTCGCGCCGCTTTCACGACCGGACCGCACACATACCCGCCGGTGCCGAATACGAAATCCGGCTGAAATTCCGCGAAGATCTCCCTGATCTGCCGATCCGACCGCGCGAGATCTATCAGCACGGAAAAATTCTTAAATATATTGCTGCGGTCAAAGCCGCGCGCGTCAATCGTTTGGACGCCGTAACCGCTTTCGTTCAAAATATCCGACGAGCTCTCCCAACGTGCCGCGATGAACAGGAATTCCGCATCCGGTCTGCGGCGTTTGATGCGTTCCGCGACCGCAAGTGCCGGGTAGAGATGACCGCCTGTTGCGCTGCCTGCCATGATCACCTTCATGCGGCTGCCCCCGCTGCGGCGTCTCTATTTCGTTTTTCCTTTTTCACCTTTTCGGGTCTGTTCGACATCCGTGATATGTTCATCATGATGCCC
>JAISKP010000038.1 GCA_031260885.1 Eubacteriales Family XIII. Incertae Sedis bacterium | reverse complement strand
TGCATTGCCTGTATAGTTCACAAAGAAATAGCCCTGATCCTTTCCGGACAGGTCTATCGCCACATCCCGCGCAGACAGCACGTCTTTCCCTTCGGGCGCATTCAGCCCTTTGACTTCCTGCAACGCCGCATTCTGCTCCGCATAGGACATCGCCGAACCGATCAGATGCGTAAAGGGGAAAAGTATATTGACTGTACTCAGAAAAAGAATAACGATTAGAACTTCTGCGATGATGACCAAAAAACGATGTTTCGTATGTTGCGAAGTATTTTGAAAGTTTATCATTCGTCCACTCCCCGTGGTAACAAGGGTTATTGCCATATTGCGTATATAAACATTTGACTACACGCAATTAATTATAATGATATTATAATCAGCAACATTATAAAAATCAAGTGTAATTTGAAAGATTATTTAATGAATATAATAATTTAAGAAATGAAATACATAAGATCTTTGAAAAGCTCTGTCATTCCCGCGAAAGCGGGAATCTCCGAGTTACGAAAAATAAAGATTCCCGCTTTCGCGGGAATGACAATAGGTTAATCAAAAAAAGAATTTTAATGCGTCAGTCTAAATACCGGCGCAGCACCGTGAACAGCTCGTCCACCTCGATGGGCTTGGCGATGTGACCGTTCATACCGCTTTCAAGACTTTGCTGCTCATCTTCCTTAAAGGCGTTCGCCGTCATCGCGATGATCGGGATGTCTCCGGCCTGCGGGAACTCATCCGCCAGCGCACGGATGGCTCTGGTAGCGCCGAGCCCGTCGAGCTTAGGCATCTGGATATCCATCAGGATCAGGTCAAAGATATCCGGCGATTCGCGGAAGGCGGCGACAGCCTGCTCGCCGTTTTCGGCGAAGACGAGCCCCACGCCCGATTCTTCGAGGATGCTCTCAACGATCTCGCTGTTGATTTCGATGTCATCCGCAAGCAGGACCGTCTTCTGCTGCCATGCAGGCACTTCGGGAACTGCTCTTCCGGTGCGGATGCCGTTCCCGTCCATCGGCGTCGGGATGTCCTCATCCCATGAGACGGGAATTTCGAAGATGAAGCTTGCGCCCTCGCCGAGGACGCTTTCGATCCAGATGTGACCCCCCATGAGATCGACGATTCGTTTGCAGATCGCAAGGCCGAGGCCGGTGCCGCCGTACTGGCGGGTGATGCTGCCGTCGGCCTGTTCAAATGACTGGAAGAGCTTGCTCTGCGTCTCCGGGCTTACGCCGATACCGGTGTCGGTGACCGCGATGCGCAGGATTGCATCTGTCTTTTTGATCTGCAGGGTGATCGTGCCGTTTTCCGGCGTAAACTTCATTGCGTTGTTGAGCAGGTTGATCAGCACCTGCGTGAGCCGCAGTTCATCGCTGACGAGTTTCTTCGTGAAAGTATCATCCATATCAAGCCGGAAGTGCTGGCTCTTTTCTTCGAGCTTGACGCGCACGACGCTCATGACGTCCTGTACCATCTGTTCGAAGTCAAAGGGAGAGGGCGTGATCTCCAGTTTATTGGCGTCAATCTTGGACATATCGAGCACATCGTTGATGATGTTGAGGAGCTGACGCGAGGAGACGTCGACTTTATCCAAACAGTAACGGACCTTTTCGGGGTCGCTGCTGCGCTTCGCGATCGTCGTCATTCCGATGATCGCATTCATGGGTGTGCGAATCTCATGGCTCATGCGGGCAAGGAATTCGCCCTTTGCTTTCGTGCTTGCCATCGCGGCTTCACGCGCTTCGTTGAGCTTTTGGAAGGTCTCGTTTCGCGCGATGGAAGAAGCGATAACGAGGATGCCGGACAGCATGATCTCCGCTTCGTCATCGGTAAATAAACGCTTGTCATGGCTACAGTCATCGAAGCCGACGAAGCCCCAGAACTCACCGTTGAGATGAATGGCCAGGATCATTGAACCCTTGACCTGATTCTTCGTGTCAAAGGTATTCATGCCGGTGCGTCCCGCTTCTTTCTCGTTTCTTATTCTTTTATACCCCTGCTTGATCAGCGTCTCCCATTCAGGCAGCAGCTCATCGTAAGGGATGCACTTTTCGAGCTCTTCGCTTTCCAAAGGTTCTTCAAAATCAAAAGACGGGTCACGCGACCAGATCACGCGCCGGAAACTGCAGAGCCGTCCGTCTATCATGCGGTTGCGCCAGATGTATGCGCGGTCCGCCAGTACGCTCTCCGCGAGCAGTTGCAGAGCCTGATGCAATACAGTCTCGTAATCTTCGTGGAAGCCGCCGATGATCATGGCCGCCGCCGCATTGGCGGCGCGCAGCATACGGTTTTGCTCCGCGAATGCGCTTTCGCTTTGACCTGTCGCGAGTCGGCGGTTCTCCGTCTCCATCTGACGCGCCTTGTCCTCCGCCCATTTCAGACGGGTTAGGTCGAGTGCGATCGCTGATATCCGTACAGGCTGTCCGTTCTCGTCCTTTTCTGAAATCATTCCGCCCTCGTAGACCGACACGATGCTGCCGTCGCGCCGTCTCATGCGGTATTCGATCTGATAGTTGTCCGCGCCGGTGAAAAGAGAATCCATCGCATGCATCACGCGCACACGGTCGTCCTCAAACGTCAGAATCTCACGCGATTCCATCGATTCCGGAATCTCACCGAGCTCATAACCCGTGAGATTTGCAATGACGCGGTTCATGCTGATCTCGCCCGTAACGATATTCATGGAAAAGAGTCCGACCCCCGCATGATTGGCAAGCGTCTCGATCTGTTCCGCCGTCATGCCGGAGCTCCCGTTCAGTAATTCATCGATTTTGTTCCCCATATTACCTCTCCCGAATCCTCTGTGTAAATATCCTCCCCACTATTATGTCACGAATGCGCCAAGACTGCACCTATTTGCTCAAATATCTCCTCTTACGTTGTATAATGGGTTTACAGTTCACGCCCCCGCAGAAACGAGGTACCGAAATGAATACAATGAAGAAGAGAAATGCAGGCAGGATAGCAGCGCTCTCCATGCTGATCGCCGTGATGATGCTCACGATGTTTACGGCCTGCGGAGCGGGCTCGTCGGATAAGTCCTCCGGCAGCGACGGAGGCGCCGGGGATTACGATGCGGCTTACTCCGCTTCGGACGCGGAAGAAGCCGAACTTTATGGCGCACAATCACAAACAGGAGAGGCGCCGATGGCTGCAACGGA
>JAISKP010000009.1 GCA_031260885.1 Eubacteriales Family XIII. Incertae Sedis bacterium | reverse complement strand
CGCTTGGGCTTGGATATCATGCATCCGACGCATCTTCTCATCGGGATCTTTCCGGTATTTCCCAAAATCAGTCCTCACTATGCACTTCGACTGCAACTTCTGTTTCTGCAAGTGCTTCGATCACAGGCGTTTCGGCTGCAGGTTCTTCAGCCGCAGGTTCTTCGACCGGTGCTTCGATTTCATTCGGAATTTCGGCGGCGCCCTCGGCCTCACCCTTTTTCTCATCCGGGATATAGTCGATGAAATCAGCCGGATTCAAATAACCTTCCTCATCCAATTCCCCGACGAGACTGCTTTCCGGTCCGCCAAAGTACTGCGTATGACTCTTGATATCGATCTTGACACCGCACAGTTTGGCAGCCAAACGAACATTTTGTCCTTCTTTGCCGATCGCAAGAGAAAGCTGATAATCCGGAACGACAGCGATTGCTGTCTTGTTTTCCGCTTCCAACACGATTTTTTCGACCTTTGCGGGCGACAGCGCGTTGCTGATATTATCTTCAATCACATCGCTCCAGCTTATGATGTCGATCTTCTCACCAAACAGTTCATCGACTACAGCCTGAACCCGGATTCCTCTGTTGCCAACGCATGCGCCGATCGGATCAACGCTATCATCGTTCGTCGAGACCGCGATCTTTGTACGGCTTCCGGCTTCACGGGCAAGACTTTCGATCATGACAATGCCGTCCTGAATCTCCGGAACTTCAAGTTCGAACAGACGCTTCACGAGTCCCGGATGCGATCTGGACAGAAACACCTGCGGACCTTTCTGAGATTTTCGAACGTCCATAATATAAAATTTCATTCTTGAGTTTACGGTATACCGTTCTCCACGGACCTGTTCACCGGGAGACATGATGCCCTCTGTGCGACCGAGATTGATAAAGGCGGTGTCATTGCTCACCCGCTGAATCGTCCCGTTTACGAGTTCGCTCTGCCTGCCGACAAATTCATCAAAGATCATTCCGCGTTCGATCTCCCGCACGGTCTGAACCACGACCTGTTTCGCAGTCTGAGCTGCAATCCTGCCGAGGTTTTCGAGCGGCATATTGTATTCAACGACGTCGCCGACGACATAATCCGGATCGTACTCGATCACCTCTGCGAGCGAGACTTCGTTATTGGGATCCTCGACGGTTTCCACCACATACTTCCTGTGAAAAATCTGTATTTCGCCCGACTCCGGATCGATCTCTACGACAACGTTCTCGTCCGCACCCTTGCTCCTGCCCTTGTAGGCAGAAACCAAGGCTCTTTCTACAGCTTCCAAAAGCTGCGCTTTCGGAATGCCTTTTTCCTGTTCCAGAGCATCAAGCGCGTCGATGAATTCTTTGTTCATTTCTTTCGTCTCCTTTTAAAAAATAACTTGTAGTCTTACCTTGCTGACCAATGCACGCGGGATTGACCGTTCGCATCCGTTTTCGTCAGTAATCGTCAGCGTGTCCTCCGTACGCACACCGAGCGCACCGCTCCAGATCTTTTTCCCTTCGAATCCTTTATACAGCGACACATCCACCGGCGTACCGCTGTAACGTTCGAAGTGCGCATCCGTCAGCAGCATGCGATCCATGCCGGGCGAACTGACAACGAGATAGTAGTTGGTATCGATCGGATCTTCCTCGTCAAGCCGGCTTTCCAGATATCTGCTGACGACCTCACAATCATCGGTCGTAACGCCTTTTTCGGAATCAATATAGACGTTCAGGTAGAAATCCTTTCCGGTCTTCACGAACTCGATACTCCAAAGTTCATATCCGTGTTCCGGAAGAAACGCTGACAACATCTGCCTGGCCGTTTCCGTAATGTTCTTACCCGCCATTTCCTCTTTGCCTTCTAAAACTTGCCCACTCAAAACATGTCCAAAAGGACACCTCTTCACGTGAGCTCGCGCTGCTTGCTGACCGAAAAACAAAAGAGCGGGAATCCCACTCTCTTGACGATACCTTATTTTTATGATTTATCCTACCACATTATTGCCGCCAATGCAAGCTATTTCGGCGATAGGAGCGGTACATCATCGTGTAAAAAATGTCCTTGCGTGAAGCGTGAAAACTGTTTACACCGCAGGATCGGATATGCGATAATGAAAACAAATAAGATTGATTTTTCTCCAAAATATTTTTTATATTCAATGGTGAAAAAGATGACACGAGGTACGGGCACAATCAATCTGCGTAATTTCACAATATTTGAAAAAAATATGGAGAGAATGTGTCTTGAAAAACAAGAGGTCATCTCCCCTCAGACTTTGTTACAAATTAAAAATGCCTTTGATTTTTCCGGTCTGAGTCTGAGCAGCTATACCGATAAGCGGTTTAACGGTGTTGAAATTATCGGTTTTGAAAACGCCGATTCCATAAAATCCTATTACCTGAATCACTTCCAAAAACAAGATCCTTTTGCAGCTTATATCAACGACACCTGTGCGGATGACAACAGTGATCTGTTGATACAGAGCAGCAAGGTGTTCGGTAAAAAATATTCGGACAGCGACTACTGCAAATTCCTCAATACCTCCGGCTTTCATTGGGCGATGGCGATCCCGATCGATGGATATCGCCTAACGCTGTACCGGAATAAGGACGAGGGTGACTTTTCAGCCAGAGAAAAGGATTCTGTGGAACTGCTCGCTTCTTTCCTCCGCAACCTCCATTATATGCATCGAAATATGACGGCGCTGGCGGACGACTGTGATTCGGAGAATCAGATTCTTGATTCCATGGGGATCGGATTCGTTTCCTATGACCATAAAAAGCGCATGCGGAAATGCAATCAAACGGCGATCGACATCATGGAGAAAAACGGAGCGTTGACGTCCCAGTTTACGGATTTGAAACAGGGGTATGAATCTATACTCGCGGGAATCATTGCGCAGCGCGGTGAAAAAACAATTCTCAGAAACAGACCGACATTGCGAATGGAGTTCAATCATCATATCTACGTGATGGAAACCGTTTTCCGGGAGGATCTGAGTGTGAGCGGCTATTTTATCTCTATTTTCAGTAAGAACCCACAAAAGAAAAATGTTGTCAGCAGGGAAATTCTCATGTCCCATTACGGTCTGACGAAAAGAGAGATCGACGTAGCCGACCTGCTTGCGGCCGGAAACAGCTATCAAAAGACCGCTGAAGAACTGTATATCAGCATCAACACGGTGCGAACGCATATCTCAAATATTTATCGCAAATTGAATATCGACAACCAAAAATCTTTAGGAAGAATTTTCCAATCCATATAGGGATTTCCGCACAAACTTCAATCGATTTACGTCGAATGTCACATGGTCATGTGATACATATTTTCCGTTTGAATTGATAGACTTGACATGAGATCGTGCGGATTGCGCGACCCGTGCGATTTTAACGTTTCGCTGCAACAATGGTTGCAATTATTCCGGCATTTAAAGGCTGAACTGTAGTGCCGGGATCATCGGTAAGGTAGTTGAAAGGAGATCGAAAAAATGGGCAAGTTAACAGGAAAAACCGCATTGATTACCGGAGCAGCGCGCGGACTTGGGCGTTCTTATGCCCTGCATCTTGCATCGCTGGGTGCAGATGTGGGAATTATCGACATCAACCTAAAATCCTATGCAGAATTTGAGAGTGAAGCTGCCTTGCTGACGGCTGATACTGTCATGGAGGAAGTGGAGGCGCTCGGTGTAAAATCTGCCGGTGCAGTTGCCGATGTCTCCGACTTTGATCAGGTCAAGCGCGCGGTGGATGAGATCGTCGCCGCACTCGGTCCGATTGACATTTTGGTTTGCAATGCCGGCGGCGGTTCCGGCGCACTGACCGCAAATAAGGCGTCCGAAATCGATTTAGAACAATACCATACGGTTCTGGAGCGGAATCTGACCGGGACAGTCAATACCGTTTTGGCTGTGGCACCGATCATGAAAGAACGGAACGCCGGAAAGATCATCAATGTCACATCCCATACCGGGCAGATCGCAACTTCGACCGGATCCTATGCGCATTATTCGATTGCGAAAGCGGCGATTCTTCACTACACGAGAGTATTGGCTCAGGATCTGGGACGTTACAACATCAACGTAAATTGCATCTCTCCCGGATTTATTGCAACCGGACGCATGGCTGTCGGCTTCAAGGCTGTCGGAGAAGAGAAATTCTTGGATGCACTCGCGCTGAAGCGCTTCGGAACACCGGAAGATTGCGCAAAAGTCGTTGAATTCTTGGCGACGGATCTGTCCGATTACGTGACAGGCGTCTGCATCGAGATCACGGGCGGCAGCGGAGAACGGCTTACACTGAATATATAGCGCAAACCAGAGAGGAGAAAAAGGTATGGCCAGAATGATAAATACGGTGACAGGTCCTGTTTCTACTGATGATCTGGGTGCCGTCCTTGCACATGAACATGTCATTTTCGGATACCCCGGATATGAAGGCGATGCGAGCTTTAATGTCTGGGACGAAGAGCGGTTCTTCGGCGTCGTAGAACCGGTCATTGAAAAGATCAAGCAGCAAGGCATCAAAACGATCGTCGATTGCACGACCAATGATCTCGGCAGAGATGTCGAGATGCTGAAAAAGGTCTCCGTGCGCTGCGGTGTGAACATCATCACCGTATCCGGCTACTATTATGAGCGCGGCGGTGCACCGGGGTATTGGAATTTCAGAAGGAATTTCGGATTTCCCGCAGAGGAAGAAATCTATGAACTGATGAAACGCGAATACTATGATGGCATCGCAAAGACAGGCATTAAGGCCGGTGCCCTCAAAGTCGCAAGCGGTATCGGCGAGATCACGGATTATGAATTGATGTTTTTCCGTGCCGCATCCAGGATCGCAAAAGAAGATCCCGGCGTAAGAATCATCACGCACTGTTCTCACGGGACAATGCTCAAAGAACAAGCAGCGTTCTTTGTCGAACAAGGTGTGAATCCTGCGCAGGTGCAGTTGGGACATTTCTGCGACACGGTGGATCTCAGCGCACAATTGGACGTCGTCGGACAGGGTTTCTATGCCGGTTTTGACCGTTTGGGACAGGTCGGATTTGACGGGATGCCCTATGATGATGATCGCTTTGCCGCCATCGTCGCACTGACCGGAGCCGGGTTCGGAAAACAAATCGTGCTCTCAAACGATCGGTTGTACTGGTTCCTCGGTCGTGAGTTCCCATTCCCGGAAGCCGTTACCGAAAACCTGATCAAGGAATGGCATTGGACATATATCTTTGAAAAGGTGCTTCCGAAACTGCGTTCGATGGGACTGTCCGAAGAACAGGTGCACGATCTCATGTTTGAGAATCCGAAGCACTTTTATGCCGGAGCGTAAATCTCAGAAGGAGAACAAAAATGGAAGGTACAATGAAAGCAGTTCTGAAAAAGAACTTGGATCGCGGCGTTGCCATTGAAGAAATTCCGATTCCGCAGATCAATGATGATGAGGTTTTATTGAAGGTCAGAGCCGCCGGCATCTGTGGTTCTGATGTCCACATGTTTGAAGGTGCCGCAAGCTACAAGATCTTTGAAAGGTTTTTCCCGCTGGTAATGGGTCATGAATTCTGCGGGGATATCGTCGAAATCGGAAAAGATGTCACAACTGTAAAGCCGGGAGACCGCGTGATCAGCCGTGTCGCACATTCCTGCGGGGATTGCCACTATTGCCGCTCTGACCGCATGCACTTCTGCGCGGATGCTTTCACCCGCATCATCGGACTTCAAAAGAACGGCGGATTTGCCGAGTACATCGCGATCAATCAACAAAGCTGCATCCTTATGCCTGATTCAATCAGCTATGAACTCGGGGCATTGGTTGAGCCGTTGGGCGTCACCGGAAATGCGGTCGCCGACTCCGGTTTGACGCTTGGTGAAACGGTGGTAATCCAGGGTCCCGGTCCGATTGGGCTGCTTACACTGCTGCATGCAAAGGCGAGAGGCGCAGGAAAAACCATCGTGATCGGCACCTCAAAGGATAAGATCCGGCTGGAGCAGGCAAAGGCTTTTGATGCGGATCATATCATCATCGCAGATCAAGAGGATCCTGTTGAAGCCGTAAAGAGTCTGACCGGCGGTTACGGCGCCGATATCGTATTTGAAGCCTCCGGCGTTCCGCAGCTCATACAGACCGCGCTGAATATGGTGGATAAGACCGGGCGCGTCGTATTGGAGGGTATTTACGGATCAGAGGGAACCGTTGATTTCACGCCGATGGTTCGCAGCGCAAAGAAACTGATCGGAACCTATGGAGGTCCCATTTCATGGGAGCGGATCATCGCTTGGTTGGGTGCAAATTCTCAGTACGCGAAGTTGCCTCAACAGGTCATCACACACCGGACGACGCTGGATGATGCAGAAAACGCGTTTGAAAGAAGCGTCAATAAAGAAAACATCAAAGAATTGTTCATCAACGATTAACAGAAGCCCAATATCAGAAGAATCACGAAGGAGGTACAAATATGGGTAGTAAAGCATCAATTTCCGCAAGGGTAGCCTTGGCACTGCAACGTCACGGCGTCACTGAGATCTTTGCACAAAGCAACCCGCCTACGGTGCTGCTTGCAGCAGAAGCGCTGGGCATCCGGCAAATCGGATACAGGCAGGAAAATTCGGGTTCCTATATGGCACAGGGCTATTCCATGTCATCGGGAAAAGTTTCGATCATTGCCGCGCAGAACGGACCTGCCGCAACTTTGATCGTACCCGGATTGGCGGAGTGCCTGAAGGCATCGCATCCTGTAATCGCCATCGTACAGGATGTTGACACAAACACAGTGGACAAAAATGCGTTCCAGGAATTGGATCATGTCAAGCTGTATGAAGGCGTTTCCAAATGGGTAAGGCGCATCCCGAACATCAAAAGAGTGGAAGAGTACGTAGATGCAGCATTTGTCGCCGCAGCTTCGGGACGTCCGGGACCGGCGGTGCTGCTCATTCCGACGGATATGCTGTTTGATCCTACGGAATACGATATCGATGAGAGCCGCACGGTTACGGCCGGCACCTATCCGCTCGACCGCGTGGGCGCAGATCCTGTGCAGATCAAACGCGCTGCGAAACTTCTCGCAGCTGCCAAGAATCCTTTTATCTACGCGGGCGGCGGCGTCATATCGTCACAGGCACAGGAAGAACTGCGTGCAATTCAAGAGGAATGTTCGATACCTGTAGCCGGCAGCACCATGGGAAAAGGCGGCGTGGATGAGACACATCCGCTGTCCATGGGAACGATCGGATATTACATGGGGCGCAGAAGTTCCACAAAATTCATAAAACCGATGATCGATGAGGCCGATGTGATTCTGCTCATCGGCAATCGCACGAATCAAAACGGAACAGATGGATGGACATTGCTTCCCCGTACCGCAAAGTATATCCACATCGATATCGACCCGATGGAGATCAGCAGAAATTACGAATCCCTGCGTGTCGTGGGTGATGCGAAGCTGGCACTGATCCAACTTAAAGAAGCGCTGCTTGCCGAAGGTGTTGAAGCCAGAAAGGCCGCAAGACCGGAGGTTGAAGCGAGGATCGCCAAGGCAAAGGCAGATCACAGAGAAGATGCTCGGGATGCTGTTGAATCCAACGTCTTTCCGATCAGAATCGAACGGTTTTTGGGCGTTGTAAACAAAAAATTGGATGCCGATCACATCATCGTGGCAGATGCCAGTTTGTCTTCGGTTTGGCTTGCAAACTACATCGAAGCAAAGGAACAACGGAAGTTCATATTCCCGAGAGGGATTGCCGGTCTCGGCTGGGGACTGCCGCTTGCCATGGGCGCGAAACTGGCGCAACCGGGCAAGAAGGTGTTTTGCCTCGCCGGTGACGGTGGTTTCGGTCATGTATGGAGCGAGCTTGAAACCTGCAAGCGTGAAGGCATCAATGTATGTGTAGCGGTCATCAATAATGAGATCTTGGGCTATCAGAAAATCGCAGAGATCGCACTGATCGGCGCATCCACAACAGCCGTAGATCTCACTGCGGTCAACCATGCAAAGATCGCGGAGGGTGTTGGGATAAAGGCAATCACGATATCCGCCGCCGATCAGATCGATGCTGCACTCGACGAAGCGTTCGCCTATGAGGGACCGATATTGCTCGACCTCATTGCAGAGCCTTTCTGCATCCCACCGATTCCGTTTATGGGCAAATTGGAGCAATCGCAAATCTAACCGCTTGAATCGGAGGTTTCAAATGATTAAAATCGTCGCAAAGAGAATCGTGAAAGATGGTGAAAATGAGAATTTAGTCAATACCGCAAGGGAACTGATTGAAAAGTCAAGGCTCGAGGATGGTTGCATCAGTTACTGCCTATGCGCCGAATTTGGTACAACGAACGGCTATGCAATTATCGAAGAATGGGAATCCAGGGAAAAGGTCGAAGCCCATGCAAAGACCGAACACTACCTGCGCATCATCCCACAGCTCAACGCGCTCTCAGTCGCACCGAGCGCCATAACGAT
>JAISKP010000002.1 GCA_031260885.1 Eubacteriales Family XIII. Incertae Sedis bacterium | reverse complement strand
TCCCATACCACGTTTATCCGGGAGCCGGCGCTTTTCTTTGATTATTACAAACACAATCTCGTCTACGCGGATGCACAGCCGAACAACGCGCACAAGGCGCTTGCGGCACTTGAAGCGGTCGGAAAACTCAAGGCTGTTGTCACGCAAAATGTCGACGGGCTCCACCAGTTGGCGGGATCAAAGGTCGTGGATGAGCTCCATGGATCTGTACTCAGAAATTACTGCGTTTCGTGCGGCGAGACTTATGATCTGGACTATATTATGGATGCGGCGCATTGTATCGATCAGAATGGTGTGCAGACCGGCATTCCCTACTGCGAGAAGTGCGGCGGTGTGGTGCGTCCGGATGTCGTACTCTATGAGGAGGGACTCGATGAGCGTGTCGTATCCCATACCATTGCGGCGATCTCTGCGGCGGATGTTCTGCTCGTCGGCGGCACATCTCTCGTCGTCTATCCTGCCGCCGGCTTCCTCAGATACTTCCGCGGAAGCAGGTTGGTTCTCATCAACAAATCCGAAACCTCTGTAGACGGACAGGCGGATCTCATCATCCACGCGCCGATCGGAGAGGTGCTCTCGGAATTTTTATAAGCGCCGCCCGCGGACAGTTCATCTATGGTATATTATGATGTCTCAGGTTGTTGTAAGTGATTAAAGGAGCAATATATGTTTCAGATTCCGGAATATAAATCGCCGGATTTCACCCAAAAGATATTTATGGACGCCCCCAATGCTGCGGCGGTGGCGGTAGAAATCCCCGGTGTCGCACCGGAAAATTTTCATTCCACATCGATGTTTCCCGAATATTTTAAAGTCGGCGGAACGTGGCGGCTGGCGACGGGTTCCCGCACGGATTGCGTCCCCGTGATTCGTCCGGACGGATCCATCGATGTCAAAGAATTCAGACGGCTTGCGGTAGGGGAGCAGGTTGTTGTCGGCAGAATCGACGACGGCAGCGAAGGCATTTATCTGCACGCGGGCGGATTCAGCAGCAGCGCACGGACTGCCGGTTCGGACAGCTTTGCTTTCAGAAACGGTAGGAGCCGTGAGACTTCCTTTGCCGATGATTACGAAAAACTCATCTCGCTGCTGAAACAGGATCGGGACGGCGGACATATCGTATGGGTGTTGGGACCCGCGGCGATCTTTGACAGGAACTCGCGGAAGGCGATGGAATATATTGTGAACAGCGGTTATTGCCATGCGCTTTTCGGCGGAAATGCCGTGGCGACCCATGATCTGGAAGGTGCCATGTTCAACACCGCCCTTGGTCAGGATTTGGATACGGGCATCAACATTCCGAACGGTCACTATCATCATCTGGATCTGCTCAACAGGGTGCGTCGATCGGGCTCCATCAAGCAGGCAATCGCAGACTATGACATCGACGACGGGCTCATCTCCGCTTGTGTGAAGAATGACGTGCCCTTTGTGCTGGCCGGTTCGATCCGAGACGACGGTCCGCTGCCCGAAGTGGAACGCAGCAGCGATGATGTTCAGGATAAAATGCGCGAGCACACCTGCCGTGCGACGACCATCGTATGCTTGGCGACGCAGTTGCATACGATCGCTACCGGCAATCTGACGCCCAGCTATGTGGAGACTGAAGACGGCATCAGACCCGTCTTCATCTTTGCCATCGACGTCTCCGAGTTCGTGCTGAATAAGCTTCGGGACAGAGGGACTTTGGAGGTCACAACCATCGTTTCAAACATTCAGGACTTCCTCTTCAAGGTGACAACGATTCTGAAAGGGTAACCCGCCGGAACAGGATGGGGCTTTGGAGTCTGGGGCGTAGCCTTGTCAAGCGCAAATATTTTACTGTTTTGACGAAGGACATCGTATAATAGATTCATGTTAAATGGTACACACAACAATGCGAATGAAATAGTCCTCTACCAACCTGATGCCGCAGTACATATAGAAGTATTGGTCGGGGATGAATCCGTATGGCTGACGCAGATTCAAATTGCCACATTGTTCGGCGTAAAGGTACCTGCTGTATCAAAGCACTTGAAGAACATCTTTGAATCAGAAGAATTGAGAGAGAAAGCAGTTGTTTCCATTTTGGAAACAACTGCGGCTGACGGAAAGCATTACAAAACTAAGAACTATAATCTAGATGCAATTATCTCTGTTGGTTATCGCATTAACTCCATCAATGCCACGAAATTCAGGCAGTGGGCAACCACCGTATTGCGTGAATATATGCTGCATGGTTATGTCGCAAACCAAAGAATCGAACGCATTGAGCGCAGGCTTGAAGGCGTCGAAGAAAAAGTGGATTTTTTCGTAAGAACAGCACTTCCGCCAGTCGAGGGCGTGTTCTACGAGGGTCAAATATTTGATGCTTATGAGTTTGTGAGCAAGTTGGTGAAGTCGGCAAAGAAACGTATCATTCTGATCGACAACTATGTGGACGAAACGGTGCTCGGATTGCTCGCGAAACGCAATAAGGCAGTATCGGCACAAATATACACGTCCAAAATCAGCAATGCATTTCAAGCGGATGTGGACAAGCACAATGCGCAGTACGCGACTATCGGCATTTGGTGTATTACGGGTGTCCACGATAGATTTCTGATTGTTGATGAAAATGTTTATCACCTCGGAGCGTCCGTCAAGGATTTAGGAAAGAAACTGTTTGCCTTTTCAAAACTGAGTACCCCTGCAAAAAATATACTAAGTGGGATTGTAGTTGCAAAGAAACTTTGATGGGATATAATACCATCAAAGTTGGGCAAAAAGCGTCCGCAGGACGCAACCCAAGCTTTTTTGTTTTTGCGAGGTCACCGCTGGGTTTCGGTGAGGTTTTTCCAGTATCTTACCGGCATGAAGTTCTTTTGACACTTCGGGTTTGTTCGTTCTTTTATGGCAATCGTATCGAAATACTGCCGCCACAGAGAACGGTAGGATTCTTCGTCTTCGGTATTGGATAGCTGCGCGGATGCACCTTCTTCGAAGGTCGCTATTTGCCATTCGCCATGGTATGCAGCTAAGGCCTTCTTTCTTTTTGTGTCGTGGATGATGAACGGATCGTTTCGGAATCTTGCGCAGAAGTGCGGGGCGAGGAATTCCAGTACATCGTTGTCCGGTTCGATCTTTGCGTATAGCAGATCGGGGCGACCGGCGGAAAGCGATTTCGATGTGCTGTTATCGGATGCAGAAAGCGGTTTCGATGTGCTGTTATCGGATGCGGTAGCGTCAGGTGTTCGGGCAAAGGCGGATTCGGTGATCGCCGTTTCCGGTCTTTGAACTACCGAGAAGCGGATCAGACCGCATAGCCTGTGAACTTCGGTGCCGATGCGCTGTTCTTCCTTTTGTACTTCAAATACGACCGGTTCTCCATGCAACAGTCTGATCTGCGCGCCCCTTTTGAATCCGAGCACAATATAGCGAAGCAGCTTCATCTCAGCGTCCGCCGTGTCCGTGTGAAAGACGCGATAGATTCGCTCGAGATCGTAAGATGAAATCTTTCGTTCGATCGCACGACTTACAAGATCGGCTTTCTCCAAATCGGTTTCAACCGTTCTTTCAGCGCAGATGAAGTCCGGCTGCCACCCGCCGATGGCGGCATCGGAATTTATGTCACCGGATACAGAATCGGAGACCGTATTACCTATTGAAGAGCCTGATGTTGAACTGTCAAATGCCTGCTGCACACTACTTTCTTTGGGTACAGCGCCGCTGAATGACGATGGGACACGATACTCTGCGGACGCAACGGAAATGATCCGATCGGCCTTTTCCGTGTAGTAGTGGTGCCAGACACAGGTGAGAAATCCTTCGAAGCTGCCATCGTACAGGTAGTTCATCCGATCAGCTCCTGAAATGCGGGCGGCGGAGTCAAGCTTGACAGAGCGAATTGCGGCTGCGCTGTTGATTGCGGGTGCGCTGTTGATTGCGGCGACAGAATAGACATCTGGGATCCTGCAGGCAGCGGCAGCGCTGAATGCGGCGCACCTGATTGCGGCGACAGCAATGGCGGCTGTGAACCTGCGGCAATCCGCTGTTGTTCCAAAAAGTCGAACATGGAGAGCTGACGATCTTTATCTGTTTCATTTAGACGTCGGCGGATGCTTTCCGGATCCAGCACCTTATCCCCGTAATATCTGCCGGAGCATGTCAGAAAGAAGCGCGCCCGCTTCGTGACGACGCCCATCTTTTTCAGATCATCGTACTTTACCGCCGCAATCCTCCGCTGCCGCATGATGCGCTTTGCGGAGACGTTGCCGATGCCCGGAATGCGCAGCAGTTCTTCCATCGAAGCCTTGTTGATTTCGATGGGAAAAAATTCGATATGCCTGAGCGCCCAGATGATCTTTGGATCCAGGTCATAGTCCAAATTCGGCTCACTGTCCGTGAAGATCTCATCCGCAGCAAATCCGTAAAACCGCAGCAACCAGTCCGCCTGATAGAGACGGTGTTCCCGTTTTAGCGGCGGCGGCGTCATGAGTCCGGGAAGCCCCGGCGCGTCCGATATCGGAATGTACGCCGAGAAATAGACCCGTTTCAACGAAAACAAGCGATACAGCGACTCCGAGGTCTTGATGATCGTGCGGTCACTGTCGGGAGACGCACCGATGATCATCTGCGTGGTCTGTCCCGCGGGTGCGAATTTTTCTTTGTAACGCTTTCTCCGGTCGGGCGCGGCAAGCTGTGACGCACTGCTTTGGGATAAGGAAATATGAGATGCCGCGGAACGGACTGCACCGTTGCCTGAGAACAGAAGATCTTCAGCCTGTTCGGGAGCGGACGAAGAAAGCCGCCCTTCCGCTTCCTGCATTTCAGCAAGACTACCGTCTCCGATCGAAACATTGTCCCCAATCGGTCGCAGTTTTCCAATCAATCCCGCAGGCTTCAATGTCTTTTGTTCCGCCTGCATGCGCGTGATCTGCCTGATCGGCGTAAAAATCGCCTTTGACTTTTTCTGCGGCGCAAGCGCAGAAAGGCTCGCTTCGGACGGCAGTTCGATGTTCACGCTCAGGCGGTCGCTGACAAATCCGATGCGCGTCAGAATCTCAGGGGACACCCCGGGAATTACCTTAGCATGAATATAGCCCCCGAAACCATAGACCTCTCTTAACAGGTATAGGCACTCGTACATACGCTCGGCGGTATGGTCGGGAGAGACCAACACGGCCGAGCTCAAAAACAGCCCTTCGATATAATTGCGCCGATAAAATTCCATCGTCAGGTCAGCGAGTTCGCGGGGTTCAAAGGTGCAGCGCCGCACGTCCGCACGTCGCCTGTTGACGCAGTAACTGCAGTCGTAGACACAGTCGTTTGACAGAAGTACTTTTAAAAGACTGATACACCTGCCGTCGGCGCCCCACGAGTGGCAGATTCCGGCGCAGGCCGTGTTTCCGATGCGCCCGAACCCCGTTCTATCCGCGCCGCTCGACGAGCAAGAGACGTCATATTTGGCGCCCTCACCGAGCACAGTCAATTTTTCAAAAATCGCACTATCCATAACCGAACCCTCATTACTTACGACACGCGCCGGAAAGAACTTTTGTTCGATTATATCATAAAGCAAACGTATGTTCAATACGTCATGAAAAAGTAATCTTGCAGGCGTGAAGTCGTGCTGTGGTGGCGCGGCGTGGTGGTGGCGCGGTGTGGAAAGCAGCGAGAGAGGTACTTTCCTACGGAAAGTTTCGTTCGTTCGAGAAATATCTATCGAACGGGGTCAAAAACTCGAACAAACGTCAGTTCGCGTAGTGAAAGAGGTGCTTTCCTACGGAAAGTTTCGTTCGTTCGAGAAGATCCTTGCCAAGACCGCCGAAAACTCGAACAAACGTCAATTTCCGCAGCGAAGCTTGATCCTGATGGATATGCAGATAATCCGTGACAGTTGAGAACGGGTTTGAACTTCGGTTCCCTTTGTTCCGCCGTATCTGCCCGCCGTATCTGTCCGCCGTATTTATTTCGCCGTATCTGTCCGCCGCATTTGTTCGTTCGTTCGAGAAATATCTATTTGCTCTGAAACTGCGCGGGGCGTTTTTCGAGGAATGCGCTCATCCCCTCAACGCGATCCTCCGAACCAAATGCAATGGTCATGGCCTCGGCCTCGAAAGCGATGCCG
>JAISKP010000175.1 GCA_031260885.1 Eubacteriales Family XIII. Incertae Sedis bacterium | reverse complement strand
TTGAACCGATTCCGGACTGACAAAAAAGAGCCGGCTTCTGTCGGCTCTTTTGTTATGGGGCTATCCACAATGAGATGATATCGGTAGATCGTCGGCAACCGCGCAGGGGTTTGTACCGCTATTTCAACTCGGTCACGGTATAGTTTCCGTTATCGTATACCACTACGGATTTTCCCAAGGTCAGATATTCATAGGACTGTAGCGTGTTGCCTTCGGTGAACACGATGTGGGACACCGCCCCAATCTCCGTGCCGATCAGGTTTTCAATCGCAGCTTGCCCGGCTTCGGACAGGCGCAGATCGTAAATATCCGTTCGATTGATATAGGAATAGGTATTCCCGTCCGCAAAGCCCAGATCGAGCGTAGCCTGCAACGCGATCGTAACGGTGCGCGTCTCTGCAATCTCCGCATTTCTTTTCGCATCATCGATGTATCTGAGGGCAATCGGAAGCAGGATCGCAGCCAATATCGCAATAATCAAAATCACGATGGTCAGTTCTAAAAGAGAGAATCCGCCTTTGCGGGAAGCGCCGTTTACGCCGTACACTGTTCGCTGCATTTTTAACATTGTGAAATCTCCCTCAAAATCAACGAGATAATCTCTGTTTCAGAGACATTTTCTTCGATCTTTCCTTTTCGAAAAAACACTGCGCGACCATCGCCGCATGCCACACCCAAATCGGCGTGTGCTGCTTCACCGGGTCCGTTGACGGCGCAGCCCATGATCGCAACAGTCAGAATATCCCGAATGCCGGATTCTATGCGCGCCTTCTCAAGCACAGCTGTTTTCGCTGCGACTTCGGCGGTGATGCGCGGCAGATCCACACGACAGCGTCCGCAGGTCGGACACGAAATAATGTCAATCGCGCCCGGAAGCAGACCAACGCCGGAGAGGATGCTGCGGGCGGCGGCAACTTCGTTTATGGGATCGCCTGTGAGGGATACCCGAATCGTATCGCCGATGCCGTCCAGCAACAGCGCACCGATGCCGACGGCTGATTTGATCAGGGCACGTTCACCGACGCCCGCTTCCGTGACGCCGAGATGCAGCGGACAATCCGTTGCACGGGAAAGTGCACGACCGACCGTTACCGTCTCGCGGACATCAGAGGACTTTACCGAGATGACAATATCCGCAAACCCCATCTTTTGAATTTTTTCCGTCCATCTGAGTGCACTCTGCGCAAGCGCATCCGGTGTTCGCCCGAATTCTTCGATGAGATCCTTCTCGAGGGAGCCGCTGTTCACGCCGATGCGGATGGGGATTTTTGCAGCCCGCGCCTTCGTGACTACTGCGCTGACGCGGTCAATGCCGCCAATATTCCCGGGATTGATCCTGATCTTATCGGCACCGTTTTCAATCGCAGCGATCGCAAGTCTGTAATCAAAATGGATGTCGGCTACGATCGGGATCGAAACACCCCTGTTTTGAAGCTGTTGTTTAATGGTGCGGATCGCTTCCGCCGCCTGTAGGTCAGGAATCGCACAACGAACGATGTCGCACCCCGCATCAGCGAGCGCGTGAATCTGAGCTGCCGTTGCACAGGCGTCACGCGTGTCGGTATTCGTCATAGACTGTATGGAGATCGGTGCACCGCCGCCGATGAGGACGCTGCCGCATTTTACCTGTCTGCTCATTGTAGGATAAACCTGTCTACATCGAGCACTGTAACGAAAATCATGAGTCCGAACAGAAGGAGGATACCCGCCAGATGAATCTTCCCTTCCACGCTGTCGCTAATGCGCTTCCCGGTAAACAACCGAATGATCAGAAAAAGAATGCGTCCGCCGTCAAGCGCCGGAAACGGAAGGAGATTGACAATGCCCAGATTCAGACTGATGAGCGCCGCAAGCTGAAGAATATAAATGAATCCATATTTTGCCGCATCCCCCACGGTTTTCACAATCCCAACCGGCCCCGTGAGCTGATCGATCCCCGTGCGACCCGTCACGAGTTGCCCGAGAACGCCATACATCATCTTGGACATTTCCCATGTTGCCGCCGCCCCGTATCCGATCGATTTGACCGCAAAACCCGGAGAGCGGGAGATCTTCGGGATGATACCGATTTTGTAATTTTCCGCTTCCGGATCGAAATACATGTTCGTCACAACCGTCCGATCCTTACCGTCCTGACCGCGCACAACCAGCGTCAACGGCACGCTTTCCGGCAAACTGCCGGTAGGTTTGTCTCCTCCTACGATCGAAACGGAACTGTCAGCATCGCCGCCAAGCGTGCCGTGCTGCGCATTGATCGACGTTACGATACCGCTCAGATCCTGCCAGGATTGAACCTTTTCACCGTTGATCGAACGGACGGTGTCGCCGGGGCGCAGACCTGCTTCGGCGGCATGACTTTCGCTTGTAAATTCTTTAACGGTAGGAACGGGTTGTCCACCTGAAAAGACGACGATCGATAGGAGCACGATTGCAAGAAGAATGTTCATCAACGAACCTGCAACGAGCACAATCGCCCGCGCAGGAATCGGTCTGTTGTTGAACGCGCGCGGATCATCAGAATCCTCGTCTTCCCCTTCCATTGCACAAAAACCGCCGATCGGGAAGGCTCTCAGGGAATACAGCGTCTCTCCCTTTTGTTTTTTTAAGAGTTTCGGTCCCATACCGATCGCAAATTCCCGGACGCGAATGCCTACGGCGCGCGCCGTAAGAAAATGACCGAGCTCATGCACGAAAATCAGGAATGCAAATATTATGATTGCATATACAATAAACATGACCTTATTGTACCACATTTTAAACAGTTGGGTAGACAGTTGGGGATGGTTCTCATCTGTCTCGGTGGTAGGCGATCGGGGCAGTTGCAATGCGGAGAGCCTCGGCGCGTGCCTGCGCGTCAATCAGAAAGATTTCCTCCAGCGTCGTGATCGGTCTCGGTTCGTGTGCATCGAGCATTTTCTCGAGCGTACTGACAATCTGTGTGAATGCAATTTTCTCTTCGAGAAAAAGTGCGGTGAGCGCTTCATCTGCACCGTTGAGCACGATGGCGGGGCTGTCGTATCCCTTTTCGTCACTTTCCCGTAACACGCGATATGCAAGATTCAAACTTCTTGCGGCGAATCCGGACGGTTCGTAAAATTCAAGCGGACTTGCCGATGCGAGATCTGCTTGCCCGACGCCTGTCGTGGGTCTTTCCGGATAGAACAATGCGTAGGAAATCGGAACCTTCATGCTCGGAAGTCCAAGCTGCGCGAGCATTGCGCCGTCTCTGAAACAGACCATCGAATGGACAATACTCTTCGGGTGTACGAGGACGTCAATCTGCTGCGCCGTCAGACCGAACAACCATTTTGCTTCGATGATTTCAAACGCCTTATTGATCATCGAGGCTGAATCTATCGTGATCTTCGCACCCATATCCCAATTCGGGTGCGCCAAAGCATCCTTTACAGTCACCTTTTCCATCTGCTCTTCCGTATGTTCCCGGAATGGACCGCCTGATGCGGTCAGAATGATCTTTGATAGATCGTTTCTTTCATTGCCCGCGAGGCATTGAAAAATCGCGCTGTGTTCACTGTCGACAGGAACGATGGAAACATCAGCGCGCCGCGCCGCGCCGGTTACAAGCCGCCCGCCCGCCACGAGGGTCTCTTTGTTTGCAAGTGCGATCATGAGACCGGATGAACCGTCTCCTTTTGTCTTCTTTGTCCTTGTTTCAATCGCCGCCATCGTCGGCGCGAGTCCTGCGATGCCGACGAGCGCGTTGAGCATGACATCGTATTCGATGGTTTTTGCCGCCTCGATCTGCGCGCCGTTGCCGGAGAAAACTTTCAGCTGCGGGAATTCCTGCGCCAGCGACGCCGCATCAGCGGCACTTTCTACAGCGACAGCTTCCGGGTGAAAGATCCTGATCTGTTCGCGCAGTTTCTCGAGGCTTTTGCGGCAGGTAAGCAAGACCGCCGTCAGTCTATCCGGATGCCGTGCGACGATCTCAAGTGTCTGTGTTCCAATGGATCCTGTTGAGCCGAAAACTGCTATTTTTTTCACAATGTCTCCCAAATCAGCCTACGGCTGCCGTAAAAGCCTTTACATAGCCTAAAATATTCAGGTAGTAATATACAAAGGGTGCGGTAAAGAGCACGCTGTCGAAGCGATCCAGGATGCCGCCATGTCCGGGAATCAGTTTGCTGTAGTCCTTGACACCGAGCTTGCGTTTGATCGCTGACGCCGAAAGGTCGCCGAACTGTGCGAAGATGCTGCCGAGCAGGCCGATGACGATGCAGTGAACGAAGATTTCCGGGCGGGCAAACCACCCGAATAAACCACAGACGATGGCACTGCCGAGAATGCCGCCGACCGCGCCCTCGATCGATTTTTTCGGACTCAAATCCGGGCAGAGTTTATGTTTTCCGAAAGTGACCCCTATAAAATATGCAAAGATGTCTGTTCCGAATGCTGTAAACAAAACCAACCATACGGGATTTGAATACAAAATCGGCCATACATCCCTGCCGAAATGAACGGCGTCATCCGTGAAGAGCGCAATCCATACCGGATCGACGACGTGCTGTATCCCGCCGAAAAATGTGTAGACGATGAGCGGCACATGAAACACGAAGAACACAATATAAAAATTGCCCGCCATCAGGACGAACGAATCCTGTAGTTCGTACTTCTTTGGTTTGAAAAGCAGCAGCAGGCTAACGCCTACCGTCAGGAAAATCCACAACATGATAAAAGAGGTATTGATGAATAGGGTAAGATACAGCAGAACAGAAAGCACGATGGTGATCACAACCGCAGTCTTCAAGCGGATACCGAACGCATGATAAAACTCGTAGGCCGTAAAGATACCGATCAGCAGACATGCTGCAGTAAGAATGTATCCGCCTACAAATACGAGCACGAGCAACGGTGCCATGATAAGTCCTGAGAGAATTCTGGTTTTCATCGATGCGATCCTTATCTGCCCCCGAACCGACGCTCGCGACTGCCGTATATCTCCAGGCAGCGATCGTATTCTTCGGGCGAAAAGTCCGGCCACAGCACGTCCGTGAAGACGAATTCACTGTACGCGGCTTGCCACAGAAGAAAATTTGAAAGTCGCTCTTCGCCGCTCGTTCGGATCACAAGATCCGGATCCGGGATATCCGATGTATAGAGTCTTTCGCAAAAATCGGACTCGGTAATCGCATCCGCTTCGATCGTCCCGTTTTCCGCTTCACGTGCGAGGCGCTGCGCCGCCATAACGATCTCAGCACGGCTGCCGTAATTGAACGCAACGATAAACTGAAGTCCTGTATTGTTCTTCGTCTTCTCAAATGAATGGTCGAGCGCCCTGACGACATTTTTCGGAAGTGCCTTGTAGTCCCCGATCACCTTAAACACGATGTTGTTCTCATGAAGCTCGTCGAGTTCCAGATTGAGATATTTGAGAAGAAGATGAAAAATCCCTGAAACTTCCGCCTTGCTTCTCTTCCAGTTTTCCGTAGAAAATGCGTAGACGGTGAGATATTGGATTCCAAGATCCGAAGAGCGTTTCACGATCGCCTTCATGGCTTTCAAGCCCGCCTCATGTCCGAAGAGCTTATTTTTTCCGTTTTTTTTCGCCCATCTGCCGTTGCCGTCCATGACCACGGCGACATGGCGCGGAAGTCTTTCCTCGTTCACCATCAGACTTCGAGAAGTTCCTTCTCTTTATCCTCGATGATCTTGTCGATCTCCTTGATGTGATCATCCGTCGTCTTCTGAATCGTCTTCTCTTCTTCCTGCAGGTCATCTTCCGTAATCTCGCCGTCTTTTTCAAGTTTCTTGATCTGCTCATTCGCATCGCGGCGTTCGTTTCGGATCGCAACCTTGGCATCTTCACCGAATTTTTTTACAAGTTTCGTCAACTCTTTCCTGCGCTCCTCTGTGAGCGACGGAATCTGAAGCCGAATGACTTTGCCGTCATTTGAAGGATTGATGCCGATGTTCGAGATGTTGATTGCTTTTTCGATCTCGTGCAGCGATTTCGGATCAAACGGCGTGATGAGCAGCGACCTCGGGTCCGGCACGGAAATATTCGAAATACTTTTCAACGGCGTCGGTGTGCCATAGTAGTCTACGGTAACCTTGTCGAGCAGTGCCGGATTTGCTCTGCCGGCACGAACCGTATTCAGGTTTTCCTTTAAGATTGCAATGCTTTTCTTGTTTTTTTCATTCAGCGTTTTTTGAATTTCCGAAACGTCTGCCATATCACACCTCCTGCTGTTAATATGTTAAACCTGATATATCTGCATTTTCCGATCTGTCCAAAACACTATACGATGATGGTTCCGATCGGTTCGCCATTCACAGCTTTTAAAATGTTGCCCGGCTCATCAAGCGCAAAGACCTGTATTGCGATGCCGTTGTCGCGGCAAAGCGCAGCAGCAGTCTGATCCATGACGCCGAGATTTTGATCGAGGACATCCGTATGCGTAAGGTGCGTATAGCGCACGGCATTCGGATTTTTTTCCGGATCATCCGAGTAGACCGCATCCACTTTTTTTGCAAACAAAATGATCTCCGCACGGATTTCAGCTGCCCGAAGCGCCGCTGTGGTATCTGTGGAGAAATAGGGGTGCCCGGTGCCGGCGGCAAAGAGGACAACACTACCGGATGAAAGAAGCGCTTCCGCACTGCGAACCGTAAAGGGCGATGCAATGCCTGTCATCTCGATTGCGGACTGTACTTCAGCTTGCACGCCGACGTTTTCAATCGCCGACCGGAGGGCAATGGCATTCATCGTTGTCGCAAGCATTCCGACATAGTCTGCCGTCGTCCGATCCATGCTTCCGCCGGTTCGACCGCGCCAGAAATTGCCGCCGCCGACAACGATGCCGACTTCAACACCGAGATCTGCGATCTGTTTGATCTCACCGGCGATTCGCGCGAGGGTTTCATCGTTTAAACCGAATTTGTTCGCGCCGGCGAGCGCCTCTCCGCTGAGTTTCAGCAATACCCTTTTATATTTTGGACTCATCATTTAAGTGCCCCAACTTCATCCATATCTGTTTTCGTTTTTTCATTCACAATTCCGCAAGATTGTTGCACACGCGCAAGCGATCATCTTTCGCTTTTTTACAACAAAACGGAGACGGTCACCCGCCTCCGTCAGTATAGCACAAAGCGTCTTAGTTGCCTATCTGTTTTGCGACTTCCTCGGCAAAATTCTCTTCCTTTTTCTCAATGCCTTCGCCCACTTCGTAGCGAACCATCGAGACGACTTTAATGTCCTTCCCGAGCGCTTTAATCTGGTCGCTGAGATACTGTGCCACCGTAAGCTCACCGTTTTTTACGAACTTCTGCTCGAGCAGGCAGGTTTCCTTGAGTTCCTTTTTGAGGCGACCGACAACCATCTTTTCGACAATCTCTCTGGGCTTACCCTCATTCAGCGCCTGCTGCATGAGAATTTCCTTCTCCTTTTCGACGTAGTCGGGATCGACCTGACTCTCGTCGATGAACAACGGATTCATGGATGCGATCTGCATCGCGACATCG
>JAISKP010000198.1 GCA_031260885.1 Eubacteriales Family XIII. Incertae Sedis bacterium | reverse complement strand
ACATTCGGACTCTCACTGATCTCAAGAAGCGAAGCCGGACTTCCGGACGCGGATCCGGAAGAAACAGGCGTAACCTTTGAAGAGAACGCATTTTTGAAGGCAAAGGCGGCGGTAGACGGATCGGGCATGCCTGCGATTGCAGATGACTCGGGTCTGGTCGTTGATGCGCTGGATGGCGCGCCCGGTGTATTTTCCGCACGGTTTTCAACGTCCGATCCCATCCGGAACGGTTCGGAGACAGTCCCGGAAACGAATAATGAGAAACTCCTCCGTCTCTTGGCAGCGGTGCCGGATGCACAGCGCGGTGCACGGTTTGTATGTGTTATCGTACTGCTCTGGCCGGACGGGCGAAAAATTGTCTGCAGCGGCACATGCGAAGGGCGCATCGCACGCAAGGCGGCGGGCGAAAACGGTTTTGGCTATGATCCGCTGTTCATCCCGGCGCAATACGAGCGGGATGGGCTGACCTTCGCACAGATACCGGCCGCGGATAAGAATAAGATCAGCCATCGTGCGGCAGCGCTGTTGAAATTAAAAGATGTGCTTGCTGCCGAGAATGTTTACAGCTAGGAATGACCTGCAGCACGAAAAGGATACAGCGTGAGCCAGTTTTGGGAAATTTTAAAATTAACGGCAAAAAAAGTGACGGATCCGTTTTACGCGGGCGGTGCTGCAGAGGTCGCCTTCTTTCTCATTCTTTCACTTGTTCCAACCACAATTCTGCTCGCGCAGTTGCTGAACGTTTTCACCTTATCGATGGGCATGATCCGGGAAATGATGCCACTCTACCTCTCTGACGATTTTCAGGAAATCATCCTGCCGCTGCTCAACTACAACCCCTCGACCGGGTTCAGTATTGCCCTGATTCTGTTGGCGCTTTGGGCGGGGAGCAAATCCCTTTTCTCCCTGATGCGCATGTCCAACTATGCCTACAAGGGCGGAAACGGATACAAGAATCCGATCTTTGGCTACGTCAAGGAACGGATGCGCGCGATCATCACAATCTTGATGGTGTTGATCACGCTGATTTTTGCGCTGTATATTCTCGTCTTTGGGGAGGTCATCGTGCGGAGCGTGCTGTATTATCTCAACGATTTTCTGCAGGAGGATATCAAATTTTCAAGCGTATGGTATTCCATGCGGTGGATGATCGCATTGCTCATGTACTTTTTCATGGTTCTTTCGATTTATTACATGCTACCGAACCGAGAATCGACCATTGCGCGGCTGATTGTCAAAGGTTTTTGGCGAACGATTCGCAATTTTGTCGTTTCATGGTTTACGAAGAGCCGGGAGATTTTCAGAATGATCGTGCCCGGAAGCATTTTTGCGGCAGGCGGCATGTTGTTCGCCACAGGACTGTATTCACTCTACATGAAACATATAGCCGCCAAAAATTTCAATATTCTGTACGGTGGGTTGAGTTCGATCGTCATCCTGTTGATCTGGTTCTATCTGCTTTCTTTTATCTTGATCATCGGCATCCAACTCAATGCCGCGTATGCCGAGAAAATCAATGAGCGGACGGGGGGAAATGAAAATGAATGAAAATCTGACAAGGCTTGAGGAATGGCGTCGGCTTCCTGCACTGGACGACGCACTGAAAAGCGAGCTCGAAACGCTGCTGCACAGCTATGAGGCGGAAGGACCGGAAGGTTCTGCAGCGGCAGAAATCGATGATCGGTTTTACCGCGATCTGGAATTCGGTACAGCCGGGATGCGCGGCATCATGGGTGCCGGAAGGAACCGAATGAATACGTTCACCGTGCGCAGAGCCTCACAGGGTTTTGCCGATGTGCTGGCGCTGCCTGCCCTGACGCAGACCGCATCCCGCGGCGGTGCACCGATCCGCATCGCAATCGCTTATGACAACCGTAAAGATTCCGATCTTTTTGCATTTGAGGCCGCCTGTGTCTTTGTCGCAAACGGCATCGAAACACATCTGTTCAGACGGCTTTCCGCGACGCCGCTTCTATCCTTTGCGGTGCGAAAGCTCGGCGCTTCTGCCGGCATTGTAATCACCGCAAGCCATAACGGGAAGGCGTATAACGGCTACAAGATCTACGATCGAACCGGTTGCCAGTGCCGCAGCGAGGAAGCAAACCGGGTGGCGGAACAGATTGCGCGGACGAATCTCACATCCGGTATCAAGTCCGTCGCAGAACGATATACCGGCAGTTTGTCCGAACGCATCCGCGCGGCAGCGACCTCCGAACCGCTGCTTCATCTGATTCCGGATACGCTTGAGGATGCCTTTGTTGACGCCGTATACGGATTCAGGCTAAGCGGGGCAGACGGGCTCAAGAATCTGAAAGTTGTATATACGCCGCTCAACGGTACCGGCAATATTCCGGTGCGACAGATTTTGTCAAAAATTGGTGTCTCGGATGTAACCGTTGTTCCGGATCAGGAACGCCCGGATCCGGCATTCACCACTTGTCCCGAGCCGAACCCTGAAAAGAAAGAGGCACTGAAGCGTGCGATGGATCTCGCGGAGGCAGCACGCAGCGCGGGTGCTGCGCCTGATATAATTTTGGGCACGGATCCGGATTGCGATCGCGTAGGCGTTGCGGTATATGACGGTACTTCATACGTGAGTCTGAACGGAAATCAGGTCGGCGTGCTGCTGCTGGACTACATCATTCGGGAACGGAAAAAGGCAAACACGCTGCCGTCAAATCCCGTCATGATCACCACCATCGTTTCGACACCGCTCGCTGCGGAGATCGCTGCAAAAAACGGTGTAAAATCCGTTAAAGTTTTAACGGGGTTTAAATATATCGGCGAGAAGATCAATGAACTGGAGCGGATCGGCGAAGCGCATCGTTTTCTTTTAGGATTTGAAGAGAGCTGCGGATATCTTTCCGGTACGCATGTGCGTGACAAAGATGCGGTCAATGCTGCGATGCTCGTATGCGAAATGGCGGCGGACTGTAAGCAGCGCGGCATTACGCTCCTGAACAGACTTCAGGAGGTCAGCGATCTGTATGGCCACTACGCGGAAGATCTTGTGGAGTTTGTAAGAACCGGCGAGAAGGGTATGGCGGAAATTGCTGCGGCGATGGCAACGGCGCGGGATCCGAAAACGGCAGAAAATTTCGGCGTCCCGGTTACGCGCGTTACGGATTATGCGCGCGACGGGGATCTGCCCCCGGCGGACGTCGTGCAGTTCGATACGACCGGCGGCGGCAGGGTCATCTTTCGGCCGTCAGGTACCGAACCGAAACTGAAGATCTACCTGTCCGGCAGAGGTGATACCGCCGAAGCGTCCGCACACGCAGTACAACTGCTCCGCGAAGCGCTGCAGACTGTGACCTTTTAAGATAGGCGGTAAGTGCGGTAGCATAGTGTCGTGCTTTATAAAACCGCTGCACGCTCGCAGAAATCGTGATACAATTGTTCTATTATTTTTGTCCGCCAAACGGGGCGATCCGTAGGGCGACATTCGAAGGAGATGTATGGTATGTATAAAATTGCAACGCTGAACAAGATTTCACAAAAGGGTCTTTCCCTTTTTTCAGATCAATATGAATTGACGACGGAACTATCCGGTGCCGATGCGGTGCTTGTCCGCAGTCAGGATATGTATGGCGCAGATCTTTCGGACGGTATCCTGGCGATCGCGCGGGCGGGTGCGGGCGTGAACAATATTCCGGTGGATCTATGTACAGAAAACGGCGTCGTCGTCTTTAACACGCCGGGTGCGAACTCGAACGCGGTGAAGGAACTTGTCCTTGCAGCACTGCTCATCACCGCAAGGAATGTTGTCGAAGCTGTCGATTGGACGCGTACCATCTCGAATAATGCCGCTGAAACCGTAGAAAAAAACAAGTCCCGGTTTGCCGGGGAAGAAATTCAGGGCAAGCGGCTTGCTGTCATCGGACTCGGTGCCATCGGCGTGCTTGTCGCGAATGCCGCCAACAGCCTTGGCATGAAGGTGGTCGGTTACGATCCGTTTATCTCCGTTCAGAACGCGCACGACCTCAATCCCGCAGTCAAACTCTATGATTCACTGGACGCCTGCCTGCCGGCATGTGATTATGTAACCATCCACGTCCCGGCGGTCGATTCGACAAAGGGGATGTTTAATTACAAAATGCTTGATGCGATGAAAAACAAAGCGGTTCTGCTCAACTTTTCCAGAGATTCGCTCGTCGTTTCCGCCGACGTAAAAAAAGTGCTTGAGGAGAAGAAACTGCGCCTGTATGTCACGGACTTCCCGACGGATGATCTGCTCGGGACGGAAAACGCGATCTTGATTCCGCACCTCGGTGCATCCACAAAAGAATCCGAAGAAAACTGTGCGGTATCGGCCGCATCTCAGCTGATCAATTATCTCGAAGAGGGCACCATTGAAAATTCCATCAATTTTCCGACACTGAATCCGGGCAAAAAAACGGACGGATCTCGCATCTGCGTACTGAACAAAAATGTGCCGTCCATTCTTGGAAAACTGACCGGCGTACTCGCGGATATGAATGTGAATATCAGCAACTTGATCAACAAGAGCAAAGGCGATAACGCCTACACGGTCATCGATCTCGATGATGATCAGGTCGATGAAAAGAAAATAAAAGAAGCCTTCGATTTTGAAGGCATCATCTCGGTCAGAATATTGTAGCGCATCGTGATCGCGTGCTGCAATTATGCGGGAATCGCTTTGAGCAACGAACCACCGCTGATCGTATATTCGTCGAAATGTGCGGGAATCAAAAAGGTCTCGCCCGCCCGGAAGTTTTTTGATTTTCCGTTGTAGTCAATTCTCCCGGGAGAAAGCGACGTATAGGCACAGAACACCGCGTCTGTACGTTCCGGAAGCGGTGAACGCGCATCGATATACAGCAGTTTGAAGCAACTATTCTGCAGGAGCACTTTCCTGAATTCGTCAATCACTTCGGGTTTTGATGTTCGCAGCGTATCGTCATAGTGGAATGAATCGGCAACCTTATCGATTTTCAACTCGCTGTACCGTCCCCAGTCAAAGACACTCGCCGTCTCAATGAGCGGCGTCGTAATCGTATAGATCAGCATATCATCGCCGAAGCAATGAAAGACGCCGGGCGGAACCAACAGGGCGTCGCCCTCCTGTATTTCAAGATAATTCAGATGATTTTCAAGTGTGTTTTCTGCGATCGCTCCAAAGAGTTCCAGACCGTTTTTCAGGGATGTTCCCGCCACCATTCTGTGTTCGTTTTCAATCTTGATGATGTAAGCGCCCTCAACTTGTGTGTCGTCGTTCTTCAATCCGCCGCCGTGGACGAGAACAGGAATCCGTTTGCGGGCGTCGATGAGTTTGATGACAAAAGGAACATACGGTGTTTCGGTACCGAACAGATGCGCCTGTTCCCGTTTGTAGAGATCCGAGAGCATTGTTCCGGCATAGATCCCGTCGCGAACGAATGTCTGACGGTACAAAACCGAAGAAAACTCCCAGCTTTCACCGATGTTGATTCCTGCGGGATACTTTCCGTAGAGGCTGCTGAGTTTTTGCCCGCCCCATTGTTTTTCCTCAAAAAAAGAAACGAAAAAAATTGGTTCCATGCGGATATTATATCATAATATCCATCTGTGTAAACGGATTCGGTGAAAGGTTCAAATTTATGATATACTATCTACATATATAGAAAAAAAGTGAGGAAGGGTACCGGTATATGGGCAAAAGAGTTTATAATTTTTCTGCGGGACCATCCATGCTTCCGCTGGATGTTTTACAAAAAGTAGCAGAGCGCATCACGGACTACGAAGGAACAGGGATGTCCGTGATGGAGATGAGCCACCGTTCCAAGGCGTTCGATAAAATCATCGGGGACGCAGAATCAAATCTAAGAACACTGATGAATGTTCCGGACAATTACCACATCCTTTTTTTGCAGGGAGGTGCCACCTTACAATTCTCGATGGTGCCGATCAATCTGATGAACAGAAACCATAAAGCGGACTTCGTCGTGACGGGTTCTTTCGCGGGCAAAGCGGCAGAAGAAGGCGCGAAATTCGGTGCGGCGCGCATCGTCGCCTCTTCGAAAGAATCCAACTTCACCTATATCCCGAAACTGACCGTTTCAGATTTTGATCCCGAAGCCGACTACGTTCACATCACCTACAACAATACGATCTATGGTACGCGCTGGCCATACATCCCGGACACGGGCGTTGTTCCGCTCGTCGCCGATGTGTCCTCCTGTATTCTCTCCGAGGAGATCGACGTTTCGAAGTTTGGGTTGCTCTATGCGGGTGCACAGAAGAACATTGCACCTTCGGGACTTACAGTCGTGATTATCCGGGATGATCTGGTGGGGAATGCACCGAAAAATGTACCGCTCTATCTCGATTACGAGGTCCAGATCAAAGGGCGCTCCATGTACAATACGCCGCCGACATGGTCCATCTATGTCGCGGGAGAGGTCTTCAAACTGCTCCTCAGAGACGGCGGTGTCCCGGAGAAGGAAAAGGTAAACAGGCGTAAAGCAAAGAAGCTTTACGACTATATCGATGCGAGCCGGATTTACACGGCTCCTGCCGCAGCGGAAGACCGTTCATTCATGAATGCGGTATTCGGGACAGGCAATGCGGACTTGGATGAAAAATTTGTTGCCAAAGCGCAGGGGGAGGGCTTGATTGACATCGGCGGGCACAGATCCGTGGGCGGTATGCGGGCAAGCATCTACAATGCGATGCCGGAAGAAGGTGTGGATGCATTGATCGCATTCATGCGACAATTTGAGGACGAAAACATATGAAGTATTTCATTTTAGTCCCCGATGGATCAGCGGATGACCCCGGTTCTTACGCGGAAGGTCTTACACCGCTTGCTGCTGCGCACATACCGAGCATGGACGGGCTTGCGAAACGCGGTGAAGTCGGTTTGGTGCGGACGATTCCGGACGGTGTTGCACCGGGAAGCGATGCGGCAAATCTGGCTGTCATGGGCTATGATCCGGTCAGCGATCTGACTGGAAGGGCGCCGCTTGAAGCCGTGAGCATGGGGATCGAAATGTCGGATCGCGACGTTGCTTTTCGCACAAATCTGGTTACGCTGTATGCAGAAGATGATCGGGATGTACCATATGAAGAACGCGTGATTACAGATCATGCCGCCGGCGACATCACAACCGAAGAAGCCGCCGTCTTGATTCGGTACCTTGATGAAAACCTCGGATCGGGCAACCCGCAAAATGAAGGGCGCGTCCGGTTTTGGCCTGGACTCAGTTACCGCCATGCGCTGATCGTGCAGGATGGATCGAGGACACCGTCCGGCATCGGCGATGTGAACGGAGAATCGGATGGATATGATTTGACCGCGCCGCATGATATCCTCGGTAAAAAAATAGGCGCTTATCTGCCGAAGGGGATTGGGAGCGAATTTTTAAATGCGTTCATGGAAAAAAGTTATACGCTCTTAAAGGATCACCCCGTGAACCTTGACCGAAAAGCGCGGGGGCTGAATACCGCCGATTCGATCTGGGTATGGGGACACGGCAAGAAACCTGCAATCGCTTCATTCCGGGATAAGTTCGGCATTGAAGGCAGCGTGATTTCCGCGGTCGACCTGATCAAGGGCATCGGCATCTGCGCCGGGCTGTCCGCAGTCAGCATCGAGGGTGCAACCGGGACGTTCGATACGAATTACGCCGGGAAAGCTGCCGCGGCCATAGAAGCGTTCCGATCCGGCAAAGATTTTGTCTATCTGCATGTAGAAGCCCCCGACGAGTGTTCACATCAGGGAAATGCAGATCAGAAACTGCTGGCGATCGAACGAATCGACAATGAGATCATGGCACCCATCTTAGCTTATCTGAACGGGAGCGCCGATGATTTTCGCGTGCTCATCGTGCCGGATCACCGGACGCCGGTCGCCCTTCGGACACATACAAGCGAACCGGTTCCGTTTGTCATCTATGACAGCAGGAAAGAATCCTATAGAGAAGAGAATGCATTTTCGGAGCGTGCGGGGGAAACCGGCAGGAAATTCGAATCAGGAAAACAGCTCGCGGAATATTTTTTCGCGAAATAATACCCGAAAGGGTCGTGGCGAAATGGAGCAGCGGATGAATAGCAACAAAGTCATGAAAAGGATTCTGTTCGCAACTTCGGTGATGATCATCTTTTGTTTGATCGTGCCGACGATCCCGTTATCGGCTTCCCAAGACGATGCTTTTCAGGTCTATGCATCTGAGGCCGATGGAACGGCGGGTCCCGATTATAGCGGTCAGCCAAATATTATCGCACCGCGTGCCGTACTCATTGAAGCGGACACGGGGAAACTTTTGTATGAAAAAGATAAGGATGGCAGATCCTTCCCGGCCAGTACCGCAAAAATTATGACGACGTTGATTGCCGCTGACACCCTCGATCTGACAGCGAAACTCATCATCGATGCGGAAGCGGCGGGTGTAGAACGCGGTGGCTTTTACTTCCGGGAGGGAGAAGAAGTGTCCGTGGATTCCCTGCTGTATGCGATGATGCTCGCTTCGGCAAATGACGCGGCGGTCGCGGTCGCGAAGGCTGTATCCGGGGACGTGGGCACCTTTGCCGCCCTTATGAACGAGCGCGCGGAAAAGATCGGTGCGGTCAATACGCATTTCGTGAATCCAAACGGACTGCATTCCGAGGAAGGCTACACGACGCCCTATGATATGGCGCTGATCGCTGCAGAGGCGATGAAAAACGATAATGTGCGCCGATATGCGCAGACGATCGACTATGTGGTGCCGCCGACAAATCTTCAGGCAGAACGCGCAATCCACAATGGGAATCGGCTGCTCGTGAACGACGGCGGGGTTGTCAGCATCTATGGTCAGCTTCATCCGATCTATTTTCCGGAGGCAACCGGACTCAAGACGGGGAGGACGCCGCAGGCAGGCAACTGTCTGGTTGCAACAGCGGAGAAGGACGGTCTTAAATTGATTGCAGTCGTGTACGGTGCAGTCGACGAAGCCGGACCGTTTATGGACTGCATTGAAATGTTTGAATACGGTTTTCACAATTATAAAGTCATGGAAATTATTCGGGCAGGCGATGTGGTCGGGAAAATCGAAGTGAAAAACGGCGTGGCGGAAACCGTGAATGCTGTGATCAAATCGTCCGTATCAGCGATCGTTCCCATGGGTCTCACGAAGAACGATCTGGAAGTGAAAACGGAAATGAAGGAGTTGATTGAAGCCCCGGTGACCGCCGGAAGCGAAGTCGGAAGGGTCTTCGTATACCGAAATGGGGCAAAACTGGGCGAATCACAGCTGATCGCAGGCGGCGAAGTGCTGAAAAAAGACCGTCTAAAAGTTATCAAAGTGACGGGAACTGCGATTGGAATCATCGTGCTGTCAATCGTCGCGCTTGTGGTGATCTGGATCCTTGTTGCGGTCATCCGAACGGAAATCCGCAAGCGGAACAGATGGAAAAAGAAATATTATCGTGGCGACAGCACGACGAAAGAAGTTCGGCGAATCAAAAATTTAAAATAACAGACGGAACTATAGTTGAAATAATGGTGGATATGATTTATAAGAAAAACTTTCGGCCGGTCACAGCGTCACTGGTCTGTCTTGTGCTCTTGTTTGCCTCCTTTTCGGGGTGCGCATTGATCGTCAATGAGCCGGAAGATGACGGGGCGGATCTGTTGTCGTATGACTTCAGTGTTTTTTTCGGTTCGGCGGACGATCCTGTAAAAATCAGCGCGCTGATCGATCGGTACGCCGCCGAAAACGGGATTCTGGTCAATCCGATTTTCACGGAGGAAGAGGATGACGATGAACTTACCCTGCTTCGGATGTTGGATTCGTCCAACCCGCCCGCGGCCTTTGTTCTGAAGGAAGATAGCGGTGCTGAAAACACCGATGATATTGATCAATATATCGGCGTGTATCCCGGTGCGGAAAATCATAGAAGCCAGCCGTATCTGTTCGAAGGACGTGGGTTTGCTGCGGACAAAAGACTTTTTGAAGAGATCGCCGGCTTGGATTATGCGGATGCGCTCATCCGGGATATCCGGGAGGCGGATTGGGAAGAATGGAAGCGCTTTGTCATTGTGATGAACGCATGGATTCGGGATATTCCGATTCCGGAAACGCCGGTTGCTTCGCCGGCTGCGGTTGTTTCGATTCCGACAACCTTTACACTGGGCGGAGTCGTCTACGATTTGCCGTCGGAAAAAGGAACGGTTGCGGCAGCGTTAAACGGCGTGTACGCTGTTGCCGGCGGCGATGCTTCCTATTACGGACATGAGCTGCTTGCGCGCACGCTCTGTACTTCCGACCTCGATGCCTGGGAAGAAGCGCGTACGCTCACAACACCGCAGGCGATCGAAGTCATAACGCCCGGACTCACCGCTTACGTCGATGTTATCGATCTGCTCACCTGCAGCATCGCCGGCAAATACGCCGCGGGGGTTCGCGGCAAGGATTTTATTACAGACACCGCGTACAGCCGGGAGGATGCGCTCGAAATCTTTACACGCGGACATGCGGTCTTTACTGCAGTGAACGTCTCCGATTATGAGGTTCTGAGAAATGAAAATGCGGAAATGGCGGAAAATATGATCCTGTTTCCGCAGAAGTTTCCCTACCGAGAATATGGTCTTCCTGAAAATCCGCCGGGCAGCACCGTTCGAGCGAACAGCGCCATTCCGCTTTCCGTCACGCATTCCTTTTGTCTGAACAAAGAGACCGGGGCGGCAGACCGATCGGCAGCCGAGGATTTTTTGGAATGGTTTTCGGACGCTGCGAGGAGGTTTGACAATCCGCTGGAAAGTGCGGCACGGGATTACTTCAGTGCAGGTAAAATTCTGCCGTACGATCTTTCGGAAAATGCGGTACTGTCGGCAGAATACGAATCGATCATTTTTTCAGGAAGCGGTGTTGCAGCATACCTGATCAACAATAACTGGAATGACCCTTTGCGCGGTGAACTGACCGATATGCTCTTCGCCGCGTGGTACAGTCAGTGATTTCTTAGGGATTTCGTGCGTATGTTTGACATTGAAGAAAATCTGAAGACAATTCCAGACAAGCCGGGTGTCTATCTCCATAAAGATAAATACGGCGAGATCATCTATGTCGGGAAAGCCGTTTCGCTGAAGAAACGTGTGCGGCAGTATTTTCGTCCGGGACGCAACGTCGATGTGAAAACGGCTGCACTTGCATCGCACATTGCGGAATTCGAGTACATTGTCACGAAGACGGAGATGGAAGCGTTGTTGCTCGAAAATACGTTGATCAAGCGACACATGCCACGCTACAACGTGATGCTCCGGGACGATAAGACGTATCCGTATATAAAAATAACACTGAAAGAACCGTTTCCTCGTATTTTGAAGACCCGTGTTTTGAAAAATGACGGCAGCAAGTATTTTGGTCCCTACGCGGATGTGGGTGCCGTGAACCGAATCGTCGGTCTTCTTGGTGACATCTATCGACTCAAACGCTGCAGTATGACGGAATTTCCGCCGGGGCACAGACCCTGTCTGAACGGGCATATCGGCAAGTGCCGCATCGTCTGCACGGGCGAACCCGACCGCGATGCCTATCTTTCGGATATCGAGGCGGTCATCTCCTTTCTGAAAGGTCGAAACAGCGACGTCATCGATTACCTGAAACGCCGGATGAAGGAAGCTTCGGATCTTCTTGACTTTGAAACCGCTGCAAAATGGCGGGACTATATACTGGCTGCAAAGGCGGTTACGGAGAAGCAGCGTGTTGAACTGCTTTCGTCCGGCAATATGGACATCGTCCTTGCCACCGCGCCGAATGAAAATGGCATGGCGCAGATCACGGTGTTCTTTGTTCGTGACGGCAGACTTGTCGGACGGGAAATCCACCATCTCGACGCCACGCAGGACAGCACAAAAGAAGAGATTGTGTCTGCGTTCTTATCCCAGTATTATGTGAATCAAACGATTGTCCCGGGAGAAATCTTAGTGGAAGCGGCAATTCCGGACGAGGCTTTGATCACCGCAATGCTTTCAGATATTCGTGGCAGTGTTGTGAGAATTTTCGTACCGGAGCGCGGTAAAAAACGGGAATTGCTGAAGCTCGCACAGGGTGACGTCAGCGAATCTTCCCGCCATATGGAAGACCGTATCCAGTCAAGCAGGGAAAAAGAACAGGCACTCGAAACGGAATTGAACGCCGTGATCACCGCAGCACGGGAGACAGAAGGGGACGGTTCATACGCCCTTGATGCAAAAACGCCTGAATTGTCCCCCTGCCCCCCCTGTCGCCCGCTGCGCCTTGAAGCATACGACATCTCGAACACCGGCGGGACGGACAGCGTCGGCGCGATGGTGGTGTTTGAGCTTGCGAAACCTGTTAAGGCGGATTACCGCAAGTTTCGCATCCGCTCGGACGCGAAAGGGGACGACTATGCGGCGATGCAGGAGGTTCTGTATCGGCGGCTCAGGCACGGGCTTGCAAAGGATAAAGGCTTTGAAAAGATGCCGGATCTGATTTTGATCGACGGCGGAACAGGACATGTCCATGCCGCGTTGCAGGTCATCGGTGCACTCGGCGTGCCGCTTGCGGTCGCGGGCATGGTAAAGGACGACCGTCACCGCACGCGCGGACTGATCGTGGCGGATGCGGAGATCGACTTAAAGGAGTCTCCGGCGCTCTTTCATCTGATCGGTCAGATCCAAGAGGAAGTGCATCGGTTTGCAATCGAATATCACCGTGGTGTCAGGTCATCGGCAGCCATTCGTTCCGAGCTTGACGAGATTTCCGGGATCGGCGCAAAGCGGCGCAATGCGCTTTTGCTGCGGTTTGGCAGCATTGACGCGATTCGTACAGCCACAGAGGAAGAGCTCTCACAGACACCGGGCATGAATGCCGCGGCGGCGCACAGCGTCAGAACATTTTTTGAGAATTCCCCGAATTAAGCGTCCATTTGACCTGCCCCCCTGTTCCGGTCAATTTATGATATAATCAATTGTATAGTAGCGGTGCGTAGCGCCGGATGTGGTGCAACAGCAGAAACGGAGACGAAAAATGGCTGAGGATAAGACAAAAAAGAATGGCGAGACCCCTGAAACCGAAGACGACACGATGTATGTTACATTGGAGTACGATGACGGCACCGTGGTCGAGACCGAGGTGATGGGTATTTTCGAAGTCGATGGGAAAGAGTATATTGCGCTGATTCCGGACGATGACACGGATGATGTGTATATCTACGGTTACAAGGAATCTGAAGATGACGAAGAGGAATTTGAATTGATCGACATCGAGGATGACGCAGAATTTGAAAAAGCGGTTGCCGTCTTCGATCAGCTTGCATTTGAAGAGGAATAAAGCTCGGTACCATGAAAAAATACGATATCATCATTGTGGGCGCCGGAGCCTCCGGTGTGTTCGCTTCGTATGAGCTGACGAAACTCGGCACGAAGGCAAAAGTGCTCATGATAGACAAGGGCACAAATCTTGCGGGTCGGGTATGCCCGATCACCGCCGGACTCGTGCCGAACTGCGTTCGTTGCAATCCGTGTCATATCATGAACGGCTACGGCGGTGCAGGCAGCCTTTCGGATGGAAAATACAATATTACGACTGAATTCGGCGGGGATCTGCATCGCTATGTCGGTCGGGAAAAAGCGATTGATCTGATGGAATATGTGGACTCCGTGCTGGTCGGCATGGGCGGCAGCGAAGCGAAGCTGTACAGTACCGCAAGTTCGGATCTGAAAACGATTGCGCTGCAAAACGACCTTCATCTGCTGGATGCAAAGGTGCGCCACCTCGGTACAGACCGAAATATTAAAATCCTTCAGCAGATCTTCGACTTCACAAAGGATTATGTCGAGATGCACTTTGGGACGACAGTCACGGATGTTGAGAAGATCGATGACGGGTTCCGGGTCGCGGCAGCAAGCGGGAAGGATGAGGAAGTCTTTGAATGTACGGATCTGCTGCTCGCTTCCGGGCGCTCCGGGTCTGCATGGCTCTCGGAGGTTGCGGGGAAATTCGGCATCCGGCAAAAGAGCAATCGCGTGGACATCGGTGTGCGCATTGAACTTCCGGCAGAGGTTTTCAAACATATCACCGACGAAGTCTATGAGAGTAAGATCGTCTACAAGACCGACAAGTACAACGACCTTGTGCGCACGTTCTGCATGAATCCTTACGGCGAGGTCGTAACGGAAAACACAAACGGGATCATTACGGTAAACGGTCACAGCTATGCCGATCCCGCGCTGCATACGAAGAATACGAATTTTGCGCTTCTCGTCTCGAACAAGTTCACGGAGCCTTTCAACGGCAGCAACGAGTACGGCGAGTCGATCGCACGGCTCTCCAATATGCTCGGCGGCGGTGTGCTGATGCAGCGTTTCGGCGATCTCGTCAAAGGCCGGCGCAGCAGTCCGAAGCGCATGGAGAAGTGCTTTACGATACCGACGCTGAAGGCGACACCGGGCGATATGAGTCTGGTCATGCCGAAGCGTCAGCTCGACAACATCATCGAGATGATCTACGCGCTCGACAAGATCGCACCGGGCACGGCAAATGAAGATACACTCCTCTACGGTGTGGAAGTGAAGTTCTATAATTCCGAGATCGAGGTCGATGAGAACCTCGAAACCAAGATCCGCGGGCTCTATGCGCTCGGAGATGCGTCCGGTGTGACGCATAGTCTGTCGCAGGCTTCGGCAAGCGGCATATACGTTGCGAGGCGGCTTGCAGAACGGTACAAATAAATGTCCGGTTATATTAAATTCACCGACGTCTTCAAAACTTACGGAGACGGGGATATTCAAACGCATGCGCTGAAGCAGGCATCCTTTGAAGTGGCGCAGGGTGAATTCTGCGTGATCGTCGGTCCGTCGGGTGCCGGGAAGACCACCATTTTAAACATTCTCGGCGGCATCGACAAATGCACATCCGGAAGCATTCTCGTGGATGGAAAAGACCTCTCGAAAATGAATGAAATGCAGCTTACGACATACAGACGTCACGATGTCGGTTTCGTATTCCAGTTCTACAATCTGATCGGCAATCTCACCGCAATCGAAAATGTGGAGTTGGCGTCGGAGATCTGCAAAGATCCGCTGGATCCGACGGCAACGCTGAATGCGGTAGAGCTTTCGCACCGAATGACAAATTTCCCCGCACAGCTTTCCGGCGGTGAACAGCAGCGCGTATCGATCGCGCGTGCGCTCGCAAAAAATCCGAAGTTGCTGCTCTGTGACGAACCGACGGGGGCGCTCGATGAAAACACGGGTCGTCAGATCCTCGATCTGCTCCAGCGTACGTGTAAAAATTCAGGCATGACTGTCATTCTGATCACGCACAATACGGCGATCACGGAGATGGCGGAGCGTGTCATTCATGTAAAAAGTGGTCAGATCGCGGAAACCAAGATGAACGAACACCCGAAATCCGTAGATCAGATCAGTTGGTAGTAAGCGCCGGAAGTGCGGGAGCGCAGCGCTTTTGAAAAACACCCTGTGTTCCCTGCCCCTCCTCAGGTAAATCGGTATGCATAAGACGCTCTTTAAAAACATAAGGAGAGAAATCACTTCTGCACCGGGAAGATTCATCGCGGTGCTTCTGATTATCATTCTGGGTGCCTCTTTTTATACGGGGCTGCGCTCTGTTGCACCGAGCATGAAACTTACGGCGGATGACTATTATGTCGGAACGCAGCTTGCGGACTTTCGGATTCTTTCCGATTTCGGCGTGACCGATGCGGACATCGCGGCATTGCGCGAACGACCTGAGGTGGCACAGGTGATGCCGCTTTACACTGCGGACGTTTTGGCGAAGTCAAAAGACGGCATCTTCGTCTATGTTGTCAGAAGTATTCCCGCAACGGTTTCTGACGAAACCTCGGATTATCTGAGCCGCCTGACACTGACCGAAGGGCGCATGCCTGAAAATGCGTGGGAATGTCTCGCGGACAGCGCTTCGGAATCGGAGATCGGAGATCGGATCACCATCACCGACGAGAACGAAGCGGATACGTTGGATCTTTTTGGAGAGACGACTTTTACGGTCGTGGGCATCGCCTATGCCCCTTCCTTCATTTCAATCGAACGTGGAAATACGACGATCGGCAACGGAAAGATCGACTATTTTCTCTATCTCCCGGAGGCCTCGTTTGACAGCGAATATTATATCGAGGCGGATATCCTCCTGAAGACTGCTCGGGATATGTCCGCATTTTCAGACACCTACAAGGATATCATCGCGGCGGAAGAAGATGTGTTTGAAGCCTTCGGCATCGAGCGCGCCGAATTCCGCTACGCGGACATAAGGGAGGATGCGGAGAAAGAACTTGCGGAGGGTCAAAAGGAATACGATGATGCAAAGGCGGAAGCGGATGAGAAACTTGCAGACGCCCTCAAGGAAATCGAAGAAGGGCAGGCCGATCTGGATGCCGGTTACCGCGAATACAGGGAAAAGGAAAAGGAGATTGCGGATGCGGGTCTGCAGGTTGCAAACGGAAAATATGCCGTCGAATTTCAGCGAGAGCAGCTTACCGCTGCCGTCTTGGAAACGGCGGCGGCGCGTGCGCAGGTCGAGGCCAAGCGCGCGGAGCTGGCAGCGGGACACGCACAGCTCGATGCGCTGATCACCGCCGGGGCAGATCCCGCGCTGATTGCGGCGCTGCAGGCGCAGCTCGCTGCAGGAGATGCGCAGCTCGCCGCTGCGGATTTGCAGACGTCAGCCGCCGAAGCGCAACTCAGGGCTGCGGATGCACAGCTTTCCGCAGGCGAGGGGCAGGTTTTGGGCGCGGAGCAGGCGCTTGCGGACGGCAAGATTCAGCTTGCGGACGGCAAGAAGAAACTCGACGATGCAGAAAAGGAACTTGTCGATGGGCGTGCGGAATATGAGGATGCAAAGGCGGAAGCGGAAAAAGAACTCGAGGAAGCGCGGATAGAACTCGAGGACGGCAGGAAAGAACTTGAAGAACTGGAAAAACCTGAATGGTTTGTTTTTAGTCGCGACGACAATCCGGGCTATTCCGGATTTGAGTCCGATGCCGCCCGGATCAACGGACTGTCCATGACGATCACCTCATTCTTGTTTTTGGTGGCGGCGCTCGTTTGCCTGACGACGATGACGCGCATGGTGGAAGAACAGCGCCTGCAGATCGGGACGCTGAAAGCCCTCGGTTATCGCAAGGGAACGATTATGTTCAAGTTCATTTTCTATGCGCTGCTCATCGGCGTTTTGGGCGGTGTCATCGGTGTGATTCTCGGACTCGTTGTCTTCCCGCGCGTGATCTGGAATGCCTACGCGATGCTCTATACGATGGATGATATGCAGCTTGCGATCGCGCTCGTTCCCTGTCTGATCGGGGCGCTCGGTGGGTTGGTCGCGACGATGACTGCGACGCTGGTCGCCTGTGGGAGCGATTTGCGGCTTGCCGCAGCGGAACTGATGCGACCGAAGGCACCAAAGGCGGGTAAACGCGTGCTGCTGGAACGGGTCAGCATCATCTGGAAGCATCTTCGCTTCAGTCATAAGGTAACCATTCGCAATCTGTTTCGCAACAAACGGCGTTTTGTGACGACGATCTTCGGGGTTGCCGGTTGCTGTGCGCTGTTGCTTACGGGTCTGGGCATCCGGGATTCGATCGGCAGCATGGTTGAACTGCAGTACGGTGAACTCAATCATGCTCTGATAGATGTTTATCTCGACGGTGCGGGATCGAGGAACGACGATACGGAGATCAATGAAGTGCTCGGTGCACACGGTCAATACGCTTACGTCTATATTGCGGATGCTTCCGCATCCAAGGGCAGGAAGAACAACAACGGTATGCAGACGTATCTGTATGTCCCTGAAAATCCTGACATGCTGAAGGACTTCATCGATCTGCGGGAGCGAGTCGGGAAAAAGGAGATTGCTTTCCCGCCCGTACTCCCGGCGGAAGTGCGCAGTGCCGCCGGAGCGGATCTTCCCGGCGTAGTGATTACGGAGAAACTCGCAAAGCAGCTGGACGCGAAACCCGGTGATGAGATAGAATTCGCCGCAATCACATCAAGGGAAATGAAGGCGATCGTTACGGGTGTTACGGAAAACTATATCTACAACTATATCTACCTGACGCCGGAATCCTATACATCTATGTTCGGTGCGGAGCCGGAATATACGACGGCGATTCTCATTCCGGACAAAGCGGAAGATGCGGATCTTTTGGCGGCGCTGACCGATATCATCAAGACGGAAAATGTCAAATCCGCCACAAGTACGGTTCAGATCAAAGACCTTTTGAACGACATCGTCCGAAGCCTAAATGCGATCGTGTGGGTGATTATCGGCGTTGCCGGCGGGTTGGCGATGGTGGTTCTGTACAACCTGACAAACATCAACATCATCGAGCGCGAGCGCGAACTAGCGACCTTGAAGGTGCTCGGTTTCTACCGAACGGAAGTCTCGGCCTACGTCAACCGGGAGAGCATGGTGCTGACGGTGATCGGCATCATCTGCGGGTTGTTGTGCGGCATCCTTCTGCATCGTTACGTGATGGATTCGGTTGAGGTGAGCGAGTTCATGTTCGGTCGTCTGATCAAGCCGGTGAGCTTCCTGTATGCCACGCTCTTCACCTTGTTCTGCGGTATTGCCATCAACATATCCATGCACCCCAAGATCCTGAAAATAGACCCGGTCGGAGCCTTGAAATCCGCCGAATAGTATTGATATCGGTTTTGCACAAAGAGAAGAAAGGAATGGAGGAAAACATGCTTACGCCAAGGGAGAACTTTCTGGAGACAATCAAACCGAACGGAAAACCGGATCGGCTCGTGAACGGATATGAGCCGATCAAAATGCTCTCGCCCGATCCCGTGCTCAGTTATTTCAGGGCGGGTGCCGAACGCGGAAGAACAGTTGTCGATCCATACGGTGTTACCTATATTTGGCCGGAGGATCAGCCGGCGCGCGTTCCGTTCCATACGGATGAAAATAAGGTCATCAAGAATATTGAACAGTGGCAGGAATACGTGAAACTTCCCGACATCCGGACAAATGTAACAAATTGGGAGACGGTACAAGCCGTTGAAAAAGACATTGACCGCACGCAGTATGTGGCAACAGCGCTGCTCGGAACGGGCATGTTTGAGCGTATGCACGGTCTTATGGGCTTTGAAGACGCGCTGATGAATATGTATCTCGAACCGGAAGCCTATGCGGGTATCCTCGATGTCATTTTGGAAGAACGGCTTACTTCGGCAGAACTTTTGATCGACAATCTTCATCCGGATGCGATCCTTTCACACGATGACTGGGGCATGAAGACGAGTTTGTTTATGAGCCCGGATCTCTGGCGTGAATTTTTTAAGCCCCGGCACAGGAAACTTTACGACTACATGCACAGTAGAGGCGTGATCGTCATTCACCATGCGGATTCATTCCTCGAACCGATCATTTCTGATATGGCGGAAATCGGCATCGACGTCTGGCAGGGCGTGCTGCCGCAAAACGACATCCTAAAACTGCAGAAAGAACTTGCGGGCAGCATGACGCTGATGGGCGGACTGGATACCGCCTTCATGGATCGTGCGGAAGCGACGGAAGAAGAAATACGCGAAGCGGTGCGCAGCGCCTGCGAAGTCTACGGACCCGGCGGTCATTTCATTCCATGCAACACCTACGGCGTACCCGGAAACGTGTTCCATCCGCTGGTCGATGAACTGTCGCATGAGGAAGTCGCGGCGTATAACGAAAAAAACTTCGGGATATTTGCCTGACCGCACCCAAATACGACCGCACTTTGGTATAATAGAAAAAATGCGAAATAGATGTTTTGCTTCATCTGAATGATACAGACTGAACAATACACTTTCACAACCGGATTTGTGTCGCTGCAAAGCGGCACGCGTGCCCAAAAGGGTAGAATGGAGCAGAATATGCTGACGCCAAGAGAAAACTTTCTGGAAACCATTAAGCCTGACGGAAAGCCGGATCGTCTCGTGAGCGGATATGAGCCGATCAAAATGATTTTGCCCGATCCGGTCATCGCCTATGAAAGAGGAGGCATCGCAAAGAATATCGTCAGTGTCGATCCGTTCGGCGTTTCGTATATCTGGCCGGAGGATCAGCCGGCGGCTGTTCCTTACCACACGGAGGAGAATAAGGTTATCAAAGATATCACAAGGTGGAAGGACGTGGTGAATTTCCCGGATCTGCGCGTACATGCGACGGATTGGGAAGTTGCGCTGTCCGTAGACGCGAACATCGACCGCACGCAGTATCTTGCGACGGTACTGCTCGGCACGGGCTTGTTTGAGCGCATGCACGGGCTCATGGGCTTTGAGGATGCGCTGATGAATATGTATCTTGAGCCGGAGGCCTATGCGGATGTTCTCGATCTTTTTCTCGAAGAACGGCTTACTGCTGCCGAGCTTTTGATCGACAATCTGCACCCGGATGCGGTGCTTTCGCATGATGACTGGGGGATGAAGACGAGTTTGTTCATGAGTCCGGAGGTCTGGCGCGAATTTTTCAAGCCGAGATATAAAACGCTTTACGACTATTTTCACAGCAGAGGCGTCGTGGTCATTCATCACGCGGATTCCTTCCTCGAACCGATCGTTACAGATATGGCGGAAATTGGTATCGACGTCTGGCAGGGTGTCCTTACGACCAATGATATTCCGAAGTTGCAGAGAGAACTCGCCGGAAGCATGACGCTGATGGGCGGTATGGATACGGCCAATATGGATCGCGATGAAGCGACGGAAGATGAGATCCGCAGTGAAGCGCGCAACGCCTGTGAAACTTACGGTGCCGGCGGTCATTTCATCCCATGTAACACCTACGGTGTGCCGGGTGATGTGTTCCACGCGCTCATTGACGCGCTTTCTGCCGAAGAAGTCGCAAAGTACAACGAGAAAACCTACGGAGTATTTGCTTAGATGTATCACTTCAAAACAAACAGACATACGAAAGTAATTGCCCTGGTTGTGACGCTTCTGCTGTTTACGGCATCGGCGTCGGGTTGCAGTCTTTTAACGGATTACCTGCTCAACAGTCTTAACCCCGGCAATCTCCCGTCGGACAGTCTTACACCGAGCGGCGTCGATGAAGCGGAAAGTGCGGCGTTTTCCGAATTCACGGACATGCTGTTTCTTCATTATGTGTCATCCGACGCGATTACGATCAATTATCTGCTCGCGCATCCCGAGAATTACGGCATTGACAAGAGCAGCGTGACCGGTTACGGTGACTACGATATAGACGCCTTTCAGGATGATCTGGATTACAGCAGGGATCGACTCAAGGAACTCCGAAAATTCGACTATGAGAAGCTGACCTATGAACAGCAGCTTAGCTACGACATTCTTTACGAAGTGCTGCAATCCGATGCGAAGTCTGCGGATTTCATCTATTACGGGGATATCCTTTCGCCGACGATCGGATTTCAGGTGGAGCTGCCCATCTTGCTTGCAGAATTTCATTTCTACGACAGAACCGACATCGATATCTACAATTCACTGCTCGAGGCGCTGCCCGGTTACTTCGATCAGATTCTTGCATTCGAGGAAGAGAAAAAGGCACAGGGCACCTTCATGGCCGCAAAAACCGCGGCGGATGTGATTGCGCAGATCACAGAATTCATTCGGGTGCCGGACGAAAACCTTTTGCTGCACGTCTTTGATGAAAAAGTCGATGCCTTTGACGGGTTGACCGAAGCGGAACGCACAGAACTGAAAGATCGGAACCGGGTCTCCGTCCTTGAAGCGGTGATCCCCGCATTTCAGAACCTGGCAGACGGACTTGCTGCGCTGAACGCTGTGAACAAACGGACGGGCGGGTTGAGCAGCCTGAAGGACGGCAAAGCATATTACGAACTGCTCGTGAGAAGTTCGACCGGTTCCGGCAGAACAGTCGAAGAACTGGACAAGCTGATCGGCGACACCTTGGCGGGATGTATGAATGAAATCTACATGGCTTATCGGAAGAATCCCGCGATATTTGATAACTTGGAAGATCTGCCCTATCCCGAAAGTGAACCGACAGCGATCTTGGATTATCTGCGGGGTGCGATCGACAAGGAGTTCCCTGCGCTGATCGGCGGGGATTATGAATTGAAATACGTGGATAAATCATTGGAAGAATTTTCCAGTCCTGCATTTTATCTGACGCCCGCGATTGATGACACGAGTCACAACGCCATCTATATCAACGCAGGCACGTCAAGCACCACCGATCTGTTTCCGACGCTCGCCCATGAAGGTTATCCGGGACATCTGTACCAGTCTGTGTACTTCAAGAATTTAAATCCGGAGCCAATCCGGGATCTTCTGAATTTTTCCGGCTATACGGAAGGCTGGGCAACCTATGTGGAGCATCGGTCTTACGCGCTGGCGGGATTTGACCGCGAACTGGCGGCGATGCTTTCGGCGAACGATCTGGCGACGCTTTGCATGTATGCCGAAGTCGATATCGGTGTCAATTATAACGGATGGGATGTGGACGATGTGGATATATACCTTGAAGATTTCGGCATTTCGGATATTGAAGTTGCAGCGGAAATGTATGACGCCATGGTGGCGGAACCTGCCAATTATTTAAAGTATACAGTCGGATGTATCGAGATCGAGAAACTTCGGAAAACCGCCGAAGATGCATTTGGATCGGACTTCAGTGCCAAGGATTTTCACCGCTTTATGCTTGAAACCGGACCGGCATGGTTCGATGTGATCGAAGACCGGCTGGATCTTCTGATCGAAGCGGGCAGCCTTGCGCCTGCCGCGTAAAAAATCAGCCTTCGGCTTGCTGTGCCCAGAACAGGGGCGGATCGAGTGCGAGCAGACTGCCGTCCGGAAATGCCGGTGACAGCGAGCCGCCGTCATAGGCCTCATAGCTGCCGTCCGGATACCGGATATACAGCATTCTGCCGCCGTTCATCTCGCTTCCGCCGCCGCCGACCAAGACATCATAGAAAAACAGATTGGGTGTTGTTTCCGCACCTGTAACCGCAAAGGCGACAGGGCGAAAGTCCAATATCGTCATGTCTTCCGGCACGGCGAGCAGCAGCTGGTTTTCGGATTCGGTAAGATCAATATCCGCGGTGCGCACGGCTTCCTCAAGCGTACATTCCCGATCCTCCTTATAGTTGTAGACGAAGCTTGCAATTTCGCCGTAACCGTCTTCAAGCGGATATTCGGCACGCGTCAGAATGATCTGAATACTGTCTGCGCCGTACAGCAGATAGCACTTCAGTTCGAGCCAGACATCATCACTTAAAACCGCGAGAAATGTGCCGTAGTCGCCTGCAAAATCCAGCATCTTTAAATTGATCGTGCTGATTGTTTCCGTCGGATCTTCGGACAGAATCTGCGGGATCTCAACGATGTTCTTTCCCTGGTAGGCCTGGGCGAGCAGTTCGATCTGCGGTGCTTCCTGCGGTATTGCATCCGCCGGTGGGAATGTGGAATCAACCGCAGATCCCGCGCCGACCGCGCTGCCTGAGCAGGCGGAAAGCATGAAAAGGGCAGATATGAAAACGAGTAACGCGGTGAACGCGGTCTTTATGATTCGACCTTGTTCTCTTTCAACAGGCGTTTGAGAATCTTGCCGGAAGCGTTCTTCGGCAGATTGTCTATGATTTCGATTCGCCGTGGAATCTTGTAGACGGCAAGCTTTGTTTTGAGCCAACGCAGAATCTCCTTGTGGTGTGCAGTTTCGCCTTCCTTGAGGACGATATAGGCGACGACCGTCTCCCCGCGAAGCAGATCCTCTTCTCCGATGACAGCGGCTTCCTTGACCTTCGGATGCGTGTAGAGCACCTCCTCAACCTCGCGCGGATATACGTTGAGACCGGATACGATGATCATATCTTTCTTGCGGTCTACGATATAAATATAACCGTCTTCGTCTATTTTCGCAAGGTCACCCGTATGAAGCCAACCGTTCTGCAGCGTTTCCGCTGTGGCTTCGGGAAGTTTGTAATATCCCTGCATGATGTTCGGTCCTCTGAGCAGTAGTTCGCCGACTTCGCCGACCGGAAGCGCTTCGTCATTTTCGTCCCCGATTCTGACCACGGACTCCGGCAGCGGCAGACCGATGGACCCCGGTTTTTGGATGGAAGGCGGATTGAAAGCGACGCCGGGAGAAGCTTCTGTCAGACCGTAGCCCTCCAATATTGTGAGATTGATGTTGTCACGAGCCTGCCTGTATACTTCAACGGGCAGCGCCGCACCGCCGGATGTTGCCATCCGCAGTTTTGGGAAAGTGATGTTCTTTTTCCCCGCCTCGATGAGTACGATGTACATCGCCGGAACACCCATAAAGACGGTAACGTCTTTGCTGATCAGATCTGCAATCACTTCCTTTGGCAGGAAATTCTCTACGATTGCTGAGGTTCCGCCGCCAAAGACAGGCATCAGAATGCAGAGCGTGAACGCGAAAACATGAAACATCGGCAGTACGCACATGGTGATATCATCGCTTCTCATACCGAGCCCCAGGTCCGTCTGCGCGGAATTTTCAAGTAGATTGCTGTGTGAAAGCATTGCGGCCTTCGGTTTTCCCGTGGTTCCGGAAGTATACAGAAAGGTGGAAATTTCACTCGGGTCTTTAACCAAATCAAAATCTTCGCGGGGTGCCTTGCTGACGGCTTCCAGAAAATCTTCATTTAAAATGATGAGCTTGACGCCCAGGGTTTGTTCAAGTACTTCGGTGGTGAAACCGTGTTTCGCCATCACGCCTTCCTGGATCAGCATGTACTTTGCATCCGAGTTTTCTGCGATATAGGTCAGTTCATCCAACGTGAGCATGGGATTGACCGGGACAATGACCGCGGCGTTTCTGACGACACCGAGATAAGTGTAAAAAAATTCCGGAGAATTTCCCGCATCGAGCATGAATTTGTCGCTCGGTTTTACCCCGAGTGATTTAAAGTAGTTTGCATAGGCAATGGCATGGTCGTCCAGCTCACGATAAGTGATCGCCTCTTCTTTATACAAGATTGCAGTCTTGTCGGGATTGTATCTGTTTTTATATATTTGACCTATTGACTTCGCATTGATTTCCAAATTTTTGTCCTCCTGTTTTTAAAATCTTATAATCACTCATGGATGCCCATCTTGGATGATTGCAACATTCTATCAGAAAAAATGCGCATAAACAATCTTTAAATTAAAACTTTTATAATAAAAATAATGTTGAATTTTTTATAAAGTCAGGCTATGATATTTTGTATGTGCTCTTTTGTGGTAGAATCGCATAGGAGAATCCGCAAACCGATCAGCACAAACGGGTGAAGAGAATAGGAAGCAAAATGAATAGGATCAAAGAACTGCTGGGAACGAGGTATCCCATTATTCAGGGTGGTATGGCTTGGGTTGCGGAACACCGTCTTGCGGCGGCCGTATCCGAAGGCGGTGGACTCGGTCTGATTGCCGCCGGTGGTGCGGATGCGGCTTGGGTGCGCGGACAGATTCGCGGTGCGAGGGCGTTGACCGATAAGCCGTTCGGTGTCAACGTCATGCTGTTAAATCCGGCAGTAGATGAGATCATGCAGGTGATCATCGAAGAACGCGTGCCGGTGATCACGACCGGTGCCGGCAATCCGGGCAAGTATATCCCCGCATTGAAGGAAGCGGGTACAAAGGTAATTCCCGTTGTCGCGAATGTGGCGCTGGCCATCCGGCTCGAACGTACCGGGGTGGATGCGGTCATCGCGGAAGGGCTTGAAAGCGGCGGTCACATCGGCGAGATGACGACGATGGCGCTTGTACCGCAGGTCGTCGATGCGCTGAAGATTCCGGTCATTGCGGCGGGCGGTATTGCGGATGGTCGCGGTGTCGCGGCGGCTTTCCTGCTGGGGGCGGAAGGCATTCAGGTGGGCACGCGTTTTGTCGTGGCGGCGGAATGTCAGGCGTCACAAGCCTATAAGGAGAAGATCATCGGTGCCGGAGACAGCGATACCGTTGTCACCGGTAGGGCAACGGGACATCCCGTGCGCGTCATAAAAAATAAACTGACGCGGGAGGTGCAGATGCTCGAAAAGAACGGTTCCGATCTTGAAACCTATGAAAACCTTTTGGCGGGTTCGCTGCGCAACGCCGTCGTGGATGGCGACGTCGACAGGGGTTCTCTGATGAGCGGTCAGATCGCGGGACTGGTGAATCGGATTCAGCCGGCGGCTGAGATCATCCGGGAACTGTTTGACGGGGCACGCGAGACGCTGGCTTCCGTAGGAGAGATTGATGACTAAAGCAATCAAGATCGCGGTCGTCTTTGCGGGACAAGGCGCGCAATATCCCGGAATGGGAAAAAGTCTTTATGACGCAAGTGCCGCTGCACGGACGGTCTTTGACGAGGCGGGCGCGGAGATTCGCGATAAGTGTTTTTTTGCTTCCGCCGACGAACTGAAGGAGACGAGCACGACGCAACCCGCAGTTTATACCGTGGACATGGCGGCATGGGCAGCGCTGACGGAACGACTGAATTTGTCCTCTGCAACATTCGGAAATCTTCAAACCGGGGTTCTTCGGATTGGCGGCGTTGCCGGATTCAGCCTCGGGGAGTATGCTGCACTGACTGCGGCGGGCGTCATTCCCGATGTCCGTACCGGTTATGCGCTTGTATGTGCACGCGGCATGCTGATGACCGCGTCGGGAAGATACCCGGACGGCAGTCCCCGCGGCATGATGGCTGCAGTTCTCGGAAGCGTATCTGATATTCTCAAGCTCGTTGAATCCGCCAGAGAAGAGGACGTGCTTGAAGCCGTAAACTTCAATTCGGCTTCCCAGACGGTGATTGCCGGAGATACCCGGGCGATTGCGCGGTTCGGTGAAAAGGCGAAGATTGCGGGCGTGAAGGTCAAGGTGATTCCGCTCGCCGTGAGTACAGCGTTCCACAGTCCGATCATGAATGAGGCGTCGGACGGGCTCGCTGAAATTGCGAAGGAATTTACGTTCGGATCCGCCCTGTATCCCGTATATCTGAACCTGTCAGGTGAAACGCTTGACACATATGGAACAGGTGCTGAAGAATACCAGGAGAAAATACGCGCCATTCTTACCGCTCAGGTCAAAAGTCCGGTATATTGGCAAAAGACCGTTGAAAATCTTGTAAAGGCAGGCGCGGCGGCGATCATTGAGATCGGTCCCGGAAAGACGCTTACAGGACTGACGAAGAAGACGGTGCCGAACATGCTCGCGCTGCATGTGGAGGATGAAGAGACGCTGAACGAAACGATCGCCGCACTGGATGATCTTTGCGGGAATAGGGAGGAATAAATGAGTAAACTTCTTGAGGGAAAGAATGCTGTCGTAACGGGCGGTTCGAGGGGTATCGGACATGCGATTGCGCTCGACCTCGCCGCGCACGGCGCAAACGTGCTGATCACCTATTTGCATAACGATGAAGCGGCATCCGAAACCGTAAGGACCGCCGCCGCCATGGGCGTAAAGGCGGAATCCCTGAAAGGGGATGTTGCGGATGCAGCGTTCGCTGCGGAAGCCGTCTTGACGGCAACCGGACTGCTGGGTGGGCTCGACATTCTCGTAAACAATGCCGGTATTACGAATGACAAACTTCTGCTGCGTATGAGCCCGGAAGATTTCGACAGCGTCGTACGGACCAATTTGAGCGGGATGTTCTATATGATTCAGCGTGCGGCACCCGTCATGACCAAGGCGAGAAGCGGCAGAATCATCAATCTGTCTTCCATCGTCGGACTCCGTGGTAATGCGGGCCAGGTAAATTACGCGGCGGCAAAGGCGGGCGTGATCGGTCTGACGAAATCTGTTGCAAAGGAACTCGGTTCACGAAATATTACGGCAAATGCGATTGCACCGGGTTTGATCGATACGGATATGACGTCCGGTGCCAGTGATGCGCAGATAGAATCAGCACTGAAATCCATCAGCCTCGGACGAAAAGGTACACCTGAAGACATCGCACATCTCGTGACGTTTCTCGCCTCCGATCTGGCTTCCTATATTACGGGGCAGGTCATCGGCGTTGACGGCGGCATGATGATCTGAGCAAGGAGTTGTGCTGCGGTTGTGCAGCGGAATGGAGTGAAGGATGAGCACCAAAAGAGTGGTAATTACAGGAATCGGCGCCGTATGTCCGGTGGGAAATACCGTCGAGGAAGCATGGACCGGTGTGATGAACGGAAAATGCGGAATAGACCGCATCACCCATTTTGATCTTACGGATTACAAAGTCACGCTCGGTGCCGAGTTGAAGGATTACGAATATCCCGACAAAAGGGAGGCGCGGCGCATGGATCCGTTCTGTCAATATGGGATGTCCGCTGCGCGGGAAGCGTTGGATATGAGCGGTCTGATCGCCGGGGAAAACATCGACGCCACTCGGATTTGTGTATATGTCGGCAGCGGAATCGGCGGCATCGTTACGCACGAAAAGGAAGTGCTGCTCGCGGCCAGAGAAGGCGTCCGACGCGTGTCGGCACTGCTTGTGCCCATGATCATCGGCAATATCCTGCCCGGGCAGATTGCGATCGCAAACGGATTTAAAGGCTCGGCGCTCAGCGTCGTTACGGCATGTTCCTGCGGGACAAACGCCATCGGCGAGGCATGGCGCGCCATCCGCCACGGTTATGCGGATGCGGTCGTTGCCGGCGGGGCAGAGGCACCGTTTGCCCCTGCGAGCATGGCCGGTTTTGTGAACATGAAGGCGATGAACGGCACCGAAGATAAAACGCGCGCGTCCATCCCTTTTGACAAGGAACGTGCGGGGTTCATTATGGGAGAGGGCGCAGGCATCCTGATTCTTGAAGAATACGAACATGCGAAGGCACGCGGCGCGAATATCCTTGCAGAGGTGACGGGCTACGGCTCGAGCTGCGATGCATATCATATCACGGCGCCGTCGCCGGAAGGAGAAGGTGCTTCCGCCGCGATGCGCATGGCGATTGAAAGCGCCGGGGTCGCGCCTTCGGATATCTCGTATATCAATGCGCACGGCACCTCAACGCCGCTCAACGATCTCTATGAAACGCGGGCGATCAAAAATGTGTTCGGCGCTTCCGCCTACGATATTCCGATCAGCTCGACGAAGTCTATGACCGGGCATATGCTCGGTGCTGCCGGCGCCGTTGAGGCGGTGTTTTGCGTAAAAGCGATTCTGACCGGGAAGGTTCCGCCTACAATCGGATATCAGGTTCCGGATGAGGAACTCGATCTGGATTATGTGCCCGGAACTGCGCGGGATGTCTCTGTGCAGTATACGCTTTCGAACTCTTTGGGGTTCGGCGGGCACAACGCAACGATCATATTTAAGAGGTATTAGCGCACACGGACAGGACAGCCCGCGACGATTCTCCGAGACAGATGAGAACCGTCCCGGACGATCCTACGCGGAGGTAAACGATGGAACTTAATAGAAGACAGATCGAAGAAATTCTGCCGCATCGCGATCCGTTCTTACTGATCGACGAGGTCATTGAACTGATTCCCGGGGAGAAGGCTGTTGCGATCAAGCATGTGCGTGCGGATGAGTATTATTTTGAAGGACATTTTCCGGAGAATCCGGTGATGCCCGGCGTACTGCAGATTGAAGCACTGGCACAGGCAGGTGCGGTTGCCGTGCTTTCGCTGCCGGAAAACAGGGGGAAGATCGCCTACTTTGCGGCGATCGACAAGGCAAAGTTTCGAGGGATGGTCGTGCCGGGCGATGAACTGCGCTTGGAAGTGGTTCTGGAGAATCTGCGCAGCCGCGGCGGAAAAGGGAAGGCGGTCGCTTACAAAGAAGGCAAGCTCGTCTGCGAATGCGAGATTACGTTTATGTTTTCGGCTACCACGCAGGAGTAGGCGGTAGGCGGCGGCATAGATACAGCAGACGCCAGCCACACTCCTGTGCCGTAACGGTTAGCCCATATAATCCCCATCATAGCTGACGAGCACCGTATTCTTTACGCCGTTCATTATTGATAATTCATTCACAAAGCTTGTGTCTTCGGATTTGAGCCGGATTTCGTAATTCAGCTCTATTCTTTCTGCCGTTACGGTCTTGCTTTTGATTTTACTTCTCCGCACTTTGGCAGACAGGGCTTGTGCCACCGCCGTTTCTACTGCTTGGTCGGCGCAGGAGACTACGAGGATGTAGGGCGTATCGTGGGGTTTGCGGTTTACAGTCAGCAGAAGCACTGCGCCGATGATGACGCTGCCGATGACGGCGAGCAGGAACATCCCTGCGGCGATCACGATGCCCGCCGCGATGGACCAGAACAGAAAGGCGAGGTCGAGCGGATCCTTGATCGCTGCCCGGAATCGGACAATGGAGAGTGCGCCGACCATGCCAAGCGACAGAATGACATTGCTCGATACCGCGAGGATGATGAGCGTCGAGATGAGCGTCAGGGCAATCAGCGTGATGGCGAAACTCGATGAATACATCACGCCCTGAAACGATCTCCTATATATGAAGAAGATAAAAAATCCGACTGCGATTGCGAGGATCATCGCAATCACCATCGTCGGCGCGGACACACCGCTGCTGAGACCTTCTAAAAACCCGGATTTAAAGATGTCGCCAAAACCTGTCATTTTACTTTCCCTCCATATTGAGAAGTTCCGATGCTCGGTCATTCTCCCGCTTGATCATTCGAATTGATTTATTTTAAAACGTCCTCAGCCGTAGCTGCGGGCGATCGCATATTTTGAGCACGCTGCGGCGCGCCGACTGCCGATCTGCAGTAAATCTGTGATGAAGGAAGGGATGTATTCGTCGTACTTCACCTCGAGCAGGATGATTTCATCGCCTGCGGGGATCAGCGGAACGCTGTCATCCAGAAAATCCGCTCTATGCAACCCGGTTCTGATGTCCCGGTCGAAGGTGATCCGGACATTGCCTGCCGGGAAGATGAACGGCTCTCTGATATATTCAACGATCACCTTCGGATGGAGCAACTGTCCGCGGAGCTTGCTGTAAAACTCAAGCAGCAGCTGCCGATCGTCGTTCCCGATCCAGTCGATGTCGCCCGCAATGATCCGCTGACATTCGGCGGTACTTAGAATTTCGGATTTCTTATTGCAGAGTCCGCCGATCTTGATCTTCTTTTCGAGCGCAATCCGCTCCATGCCGCCCGGATACCGACGGATGCGGAACTTTTCCCGCCGATCCGTTCCTGAGATCTTCTCGCGGAGCGCGCGGTTGTCCGGCGTGTCGAAATACAGGCTGCGCACGTTGTATTCGCCGGCGTCGGTGGCATGACGATCCCGCGGAAGGACGGATCTGATTCTGCTCGCAAGCACCGTGTAATCCATATAATTCAGCCTGTGTTTGTATTCGTGTCTCATTGTGCGGGCTCCTTTCCTGCGTCGATTGCATCTGCGGGAGCTTGTCTGCCTGGAGCTGCACCCTGACCGCCGGTTCTTCCGCCTGCCTCTGCCTGGCGATTTCGACCACCGCCAAAACCGCCGCCGAAGCCGTTCGTCATCGAATAGGCACCGCCATCATCGGAGATGGTTGTTGCAAGGTTTGTCAACGTGATGTCCGTCAGTTTCTGACCGTCTATATAGAGCGTGTAGGTTTCGCCGACTTTTAGATCAGGGGATGAAAATGCCGAAGCACTGAAAGTGATGCGGCTTGCATATTCAAGAATTGTTTTGCCTGTGGCATCTTTGAGTGCGATTACACTGCCCTGCGCCTGTTGCGCCGTGTGGGAAACGAGAATAGATGCCTGCGTAGAATTCGCTGCCGGAATTACGATGCTTCCCGCTGTAATCAGACTACCCCCTGTGATGGTTACGCTTTCGTCGACGTCGATCGCGCCGTCTGCGCCCATGGATTTGCTGCTGATGAAGACTTCGCCGCCTTCTATGTATACGTTGCCGTTTGCGTCGATCCCGTCATTGCGACCGAACAGGTTGATCCTTCCGCCCGTGATGCGCAGATAATAATCGCCTGCGGCGAAATCACCTTCCATCCATTCCCCGGGCTGCTGATCCGGCGGCATTGCACCGGTTTCTCCCGGACGCCTTTCGCCTCCTGCCCAGTCCCCGGCCGGTCGTCCCCGTCCGCCCTGTGGGAACTGCTCTCCTGCAGACGAACTTCCGGCGGCATTGATCGCGTCGTCGCTTGCCTCGATATCGATCGTGCCGCCGCTGATCTCGATCCTCGGCGCTTCGATCCCCTCCGTGCATTCGGAAATGTGGATCACGCCGCCGTCAATCAGAACAAAGCCCTGTTCGACGGATTCCTCCGTTTCAGATGTTACATCTTCCGCAGAAGTCTCCGCGTCCTTTGTCGAACGGATGCCTTTACTTCCCGCCCGGATATCAAAGGTACCGTCTAATATCGCAACGCCGTCCGTCCCGCGCAGCCCGTCGTCTGCAGCCGTGATGTGAATATTTCCGCCCGTGATCGTAAGAATATCCTTGGAACAGATCGCATCTTCATAATTTGCCGTCACGACGAGAGACCCGTTTCCCGTAATGGTCAGATCATCTTTCGAAAAGACGGCGGCGTTCGGCTCCCCGGCGGCGTCCGCCCGTGCGTACGCCGTCGCGTCCATCACGGTATTTTCCGTACCGGACGCAAGGATCATGACCGTTTTCCCCGCCTTCATGATATAGATCGGCGCGCTGTCGCCGCACGTGATGTCGAGTCCGTTCAGCACGAGACGAACCAAGTCATTCTTCCCGGCATAGACGAGCACCTGCCCATTGTCCGTGCTGCCCGATAAAATATATGTTCCGGCATCGCTGATCGTGACAAGGCTGCCGTCAGAGACGGCACCGCGACCGGACACCGAAACGCTGTGCGCCGCAAAGGTGATCTTCGTGGCGCCCGCGGCATTCCACGAATCATCCACGTCTTCGGCGCTGTACTGATGGAGAACGCCTGATGCGGAAGTTTCCTGTGCGCTGCCGCTCAGCGGCGGTATGGAATCAATGCGCACCGCACTGCAGCCCGCCGAAAATACGAGACCGAAAAGGAGCGGGAGGATCAGCAGGTATTGACATTTTTTGTTCATAACATGATCCAATCATGGGGCGCGGCGGACAATAACGAAAAAGAAGCAGAACCACGCTATTTCTATTATAGAGATTGAATGCATTAAACATAAGCGTCGAAACTTGAAGAATTCTTAAATTTATTATGAAGAATGCCTTCAAAGGAATATAATGTAATACGATCGGTCTTTGATCGGGAGGTTATCGCCTACCTGCGCATAGGAACCTCGGAGTATTTATTTTGCTATTGAAATGAATGGATTGATTGTAATGCCGATTTGGAAAAGGAATCTCATCGTCTGTTGGATCGGAATGTTTGCGACCGGGATCGGTTTGAGCCAGGTCGCGCCGATCATGCCGCTCTTCATTCATCAACTCGGGGTCTATGATGCGGATAAAGTCGCCGAGTTGTCGGGCTTGGCGTTTGGCGTTACGTTCATCGTCTCTGCGATTTTCTCACCCATATGGGGATATACCGCCGATCGAATCGGCAGAAAATCCATGTTGCTCCGTGCGAGTCTCGGTATGGCGATTGTCATATTCGGCATCGCCTTTACGCAGAACATTCAGATGCTCGTGTTGTTTCGGGCGCTGCTCGGTGCGATCACGGGTTATGCTACGGCATGTACGACGCTTATCGCGACACAGACCGACAGGGAACATGCGGGGTTTGCGCTCGGCGTCCTGTCGACTTCGAACATCTCCGGATCGCTGATCGGTCCGACATTCGGCGGATTTCTTGCCGAACAGTTCAGCATCCAGATGACTTTCTATGTGACTTCCGGACTGATGCTGCTGACTTTTTTTCTGACGCTCTTCTTTGTGAAGGAAAACTTTGTGAAGGATCATTCCAAGGCCGAGCCCTTCAGAGATATTTGGCGGAGTCTCCCTGAAAAGACAATCACTGTCGCGCTGTTTATCGCCTACTTTATGATCTATTTGGTAAACTTCTCGATTCAACCAATTCTTACGTTATATATTTCGGAGCTATCCGGCGAGATCGTTCATCTGGCGCTGATCTCAGGTCTTGTATTCTCCGTGTCGGGACTGGCGAGCATTCTTTCCGCACCCGTGCTCGGCAGATTGTCGGATCGAGTCGGTACGCATAAGATCATGTGGATCACCGCAATGGCAACCTGTCTCACGGTTTTCCCACAGGCGTTTGTGACGACGGTCTGGCAGCTTGCGGTGCTTCGGTTTTTGATGGGACTCGCTTCCGGCGGTCTGCAACCGTCGATCAACGTGATGCTCAAGAAGATTGTTCCGGAAAAGGTCGCCGGAACAATCTTTGGCTACAGCAATGCCGCAGGATATCTCGGCGTATTTGTGGGTTCGGTGCTCGGCGGTCAGATCGCTTCCCTCTTGGGATTCAAGGCGGTATTTCTGCTCACCGGCGTGCTCACGCTGATCACCGCATTCCTCATCTATTTTATGATATATCGAAATATCAACAATCGTAAAAGATGGTCGAGGTGACAGGATTTGAACCTGCGGCCTCTACGTCCCGAACGTAGCGCTCTACCAAGCTGAGCCACACCTCGATACGCGTCATTTTTGACTCGCGAATGCTATTATACTAATAATCCGGCAAGAAGTCTACAAATAAATTGACATGTGTGGTTCACAAAACAAAATGTCCCGTTTAATTCACAAAACAAAATGTCCCGTTTTTGTATACTCTTTTGGATGGATAAATCATATTCCAAATGGTCTCAGAAGAGACTGAAACACATT
>JAISKP010000083.1 GCA_031260885.1 Eubacteriales Family XIII. Incertae Sedis bacterium | reverse complement strand
CGGCATTTTCCTACGGTACGACTTATTTCTCCGCTGTAATCTTCATCGGCTATGCAGGTATGTTCGGATGGATCATCGGAATCGGCAGCATCTGGATCGGCATCGGAAATGCCGTTCTGGGCTGTCTGCTTGCGTGGCTCGTGCTCGCAAAACCGACACGACGCATGACGCACAAGCTCAATGCCCGCACGATGCCCGAATTTTTTGCCCTGCGTTTTTTAAGTAAGCGCATGAAAATCTATACGGCGCTGATCATATTCATCTTCCTCGTCCCATATGCTGCCAGCGTATATAGAGGACTGGGTTCCCTGTTCAGCATCATCTTCAATCAGGTTTCACCGACGGTCTGCATGATGATCGTCGCCTTTCTGACCGCGATCTACCTCGTGCTCGGCGGATACATTGCGACAGCATGGAACGACCTGATTCAAGGTAGCATCATGATCATCGGGCTACTCTGTATGGTGTTCCTCCTCGTGAATGCACCGGAAGCCGGTGGGATTGCTACAGCGTTTGAACGTCTGAAAGCCATCGAACCTTCGCTTGTAGACATCTTTGGCGGAGCGGGGAAAAAGACACTTTTCATCAACATTATGCTCACGAGTCTCGGTGTGTGGGGTATGCCCCAAATGATCCATAAATACTATGCGATCAAAGAAGGAAACAGCATCCGAATCGCCACGGTGATATCGACGCTGTTTGCGCTCATTATCGGCTGCGGTGCCTACTTCACCGGTTCGCTTTCACATCTTTTTATCGAAGCACGCCCTGATGGAATGCCTGCGATCGAAGGCGGTTATGATTTTGTGATCCCGACGATGCTGACAAGAGCGTTATCCACAGGACTCTTTTCAATGATCATCCTCTGCGTCATCATGCTGTTGCTCCTATCCGCATCGATGTCGACCTTATCATCACTGGTTCTCTCTTCAAGCTCGGCCGTGACGGTCGACCTCATCGGGACGCTTCGTCCGAACAAAAAAGAGAATTCTGACATTACCCTAATGCGCATCTTTTGCCTCGTATTCGTCCTGCTCTCGTTCATCTTTGCAACACTGAACATTTCCTTTATCGTAAACCTGATGAGCTTCTCGTGGGGTGTGGTTGCAGGATCCTTCATCGGACCGTTCATCTGGGGCTTGTATGGAAAATTCGTAACACGCGCCGGTGCTTGGGCGGGGCTGCTTTCCGGACCGGTTATCGTAGGCGGACTGCTCATATTCAACATGCTGACGCTTGAAGGTGGATTTGATGCCGCGAAAGGACTGGCACCGCAATTTGGCGTAACCGCCATGGCGGTTTCCTTTATCATCGTTCCGATCGTGAGCCTGATTACAAAGAAATTTTCCTACCAAAAGGAGCATCTCGACAATGCATTCGATCCGGAGGCGTAGGCTTTAGCTGTTCTTCAGCATCTCCAAAGCTTTATCCAGAGGGGCATCCCGCCCCTCTGTTTTTTCGACAACGATATCCGGTGCGATGCCGATGCCGTGAACGGGATCCCCATCCGGCGTCAGATACTGCATGACCGTAATGCGTGCGCCATCGCCCTCTCTGAAGGTGATGATCTTTTGAATAATACCTTTTCCATATGTCGTTTCGCCGATCAGGAGACCGTCTCCGGCCGTTTTGATGCCGAGCGCAAAGATCTCGGCAGCGCTGATACTGCTTTCATCGATCAGCACCGCATAAGGCAGACGCGTCTTACCGTCCGTCGTCTCCAACGCTTCTTTTTCTCCGTGCACATCCACGGTGTAAGCGATGATTTCACTGTCGATCAACAGATCAACCATATTTATGGCCTGGTCAACGAGTCCGCCGTTGTTGTTTCGCACGTCGATGATCAACGCTTTTATATCCGAATTTTCGAAATTCGTCAGAATTTTTTCAAAATCTGCAGCGGTATTGAGATTGAAGCTGTGTACTCTGATGTAGCCGATTCCACCTTCAAGTGTTTCTGAAATCACAGAAGGGGAAATGAAATTGGATCGGACGATCCGGATATCTCGGCTGACGCCTTCATGTTCGATCGTCACGGTGACTTCCGTGCCCGGTTCTCCGCGTGCCTCTGCAACGGCAGCCGTGATATCATCACCGTTGTAACTCTTTCCGTTCACCGCTTTCAGAAAATCCCCGGGGACGATGCCCGCACTCTCTGCGGGAGAACCTGCCGCTACAGCGACAATTCTGATATGATTTCCGGCATCCGGTTCCATGCTGAGCCCGACACCGGACATTTCACCGTTTGTTTTTTCCACGGCGGCTTCGAGTTCTTCCTTTGTGTAATACATTGTATAGATATCTTCGGGTGCGGAAAACAGCCCGCGTAGGATTCCTGTCCGGATCGCACTGTCCGAAACCGGCAGATAGTAGTTTTCAGACAGATAGTCTTCAAGCTCCGATACATATGCGTAGCGTTCCTTCAGCATTTCGGAATTCTTATCACCTGCGGCGGAAAGCCCGCCCACAGATACAAGGTGAGAAGCGAACGCAAAGAACGTACCGCCGAGAACGGCACCGACCGCGAAAACGATTATGAGCAGTAATGTAAATCTTTTTTTTGCAATCCGATACATCTGTATCATTTCCCGATTCATTTCAACGCCCGGCAGATTCATCCGAGACCGACGATACGATAAACTGCAGGCTTTCTTTCCCGTTCCAACGATTTACATGCAACGTGCCGATGAAGGTCAACACGTCGCCTTCCTCTATGTGATTCTTCTGCAGTTTCCCCCTTGCATAACGTTCGGAGACCGCCTCTGCATAACCGAAAAACACGCACGGGACATTTTGAACGTGAAACCTTAGATGTCTGCCGCCCTCGCCCATCGGCACAAAGCCTTCCGCCTTCACTTTTTCAAACTTGATCAGCGGTCTCGGATTGCCGGATCCCGTCGGTTCAAACTGCTCAAGCAGCTTCGCGAGTTCAAGATCGACGGCATCCGGATTCAGAGATACATCGCTCAGATCCGCTTCATCCAAAAGATTCGGCTCGGCGATCAGCCGTTCCCGCATTTCCGCATTCAGCCGTTCTCTCAAAACGGTTTCATGTTTCGCCGGAATTGAAAATCCGGCAGCCATTGCGTGACCGCCCAATTTCAGAAAGAGTTCTTCGTGATTTTTCAGCATTTCGATCATATTCACCCCATCAATGCTTCGGGCAGAACCTTTCAGCACCCTATCCGGATCATTCGGTTCGTCCTGTTCCGCAGATGCGGAGAGGACGGCCACCGGCAGACCGTATTTGTTTTTCACCTTCCCGGCAACGATGCCCGACACGCCTTCATGGATCAGGGAAGGCCGCAGCAACAGGAATTTGTTATTT
>JAISKP010000011.1 GCA_031260885.1 Eubacteriales Family XIII. Incertae Sedis bacterium | reverse complement strand
CGGCCAAGCCCGTCTATGACGTTGGTCTGACCTTCTTCGTTGAACATGGGATCATAGATCGTGTGGAGCGGACACCAAGTGCCCTCGTCCACAAGGTAATCGATGCGCTGCCAGACGTCCCATTCGCCTTTTTCATTCATCTTATCGACAGCCTTACCCGCTGCCTTGACGCGCGCGACTTCCTGCGCGATCTTTGCCTCTTCTTCTTTGATCTGTTCGGTGTTCGGCTTCAGCTCACGCTTCAGCGCTGCACCGATCTCCGGCATCCGCTCATAATAGGGATGCATCGGATAACCATATTTTACAGCCATAGTTTATACTTCCTTTCAGGAAGACCTTTGCAGGAAAGATCTTCGATATCCTGTGAAAACAACCTTTATACCTATATCAGCGGTTTGAGAACCGCGATATACAGTCCCGTTAGAATCGCTGTGGTGATCACACCGCAGATCGATGCACCCATCGCATACTGTAGGATCGTACAGCGCTTGTTCGCCTTTGCGGCTTCCTTCTGCGCGACCTTTGCGGTGGACGGCACGCAGGATACGCCCGCGATGCCGATGACAGGATTAAATTTCTTACCGTTGATGAGCCATACCACATAGCCGCCGATGATCCCGCCGATGCCCGAGATGAGCAGCGCGAGGATTCCGAGCACGAGCAGCGGCAGAATCTCCGGATTGAGCAGCGTCGCAGCGTCGCAAAGAATGCCGAGCAACAGTCCAAGAAGGAATGTAGAAGCATACAGAAATACGTTTTCAAGAAGTTCGGCATACTTTGTAACACCGGATTCTTTGATCGCATTTCCGAGGAAGAAACTCAGGAACAGCGGTGCAGCGACCGGGAACAGCAGACAGAGCAGCGTCCCTGCGACGACATCGAAGATGATTTTCTCCTTACTTGTGATATCAGCCTGTGCCGTCTTCACGACCTGTCCGCGAAGATTCTTCGGAATCATCAGCCGGATGAGGAACGGATAGCCGCCGTAGCAGAGACTCAGGTAGAGGTAGGCGATGATCGTGATCGGTACGAAGAGCTCAGGTGCCAACATCAGCGAGGAGTACAGCACCATCGGTCCGTCGGCACCGCCGACAATCGAAATGGCAGCTGCCGCACCGAGATCGAGTCCCATCGCCCTTGCGATCGGGAAGGTGAGAACCGATCCGAGTTCCGCAAACATCGCGATGAGCATGCTCGTGAACGGAAAACGCAGGACGTTGCCGATGTCCGATATGACACCGATGCCCATGAATACAAGACAGGCAATCAGTCCGTTGCTGAACATGAATGTATAAATCGGTTGCAGAAAATCAATCTGCAGGGCGTCAAACAGTGCGGCAGCGCCGGCAGGCGTCGAAGTAATATCCGCGCCGGCAACGTCTTGCGTGCCTGCGAGAGAATCCATAAAAATGGTGCCGATGATGTCGCCCGGAAGCACGAGCATACCGGCATTGACAGCTGCCATACCGAAGCCCATCGGGATCATGATAAGCGGTTCAAGCGTGCCTTTTTTACCTAAAAATACAAGTACAATACCAAGGAAGATCAGAAGAATACGCGCAATCGCGATCTTGGGTTCTACCAAGAAAAGTGTGCCGATTCCCTGAAATAGTGTCCCTAAATCCATCTTATTCCACCTCGCCTTCCTTCACAACCTCAGATGCCGCAGAAGGCTTCTTGCTGGTCTTCCTGATGATGAACAGCATCACCTTAATGACAACAGCCATCAGAAGGGCGATTACAAATCCGAGAAAATAGACCTCCCCCGCTATTAACCAATCCTGCATTTCACTACTCCTTTCCGCCCGTCTTTTCAGGCGGTTTCATTTCGCTTCTAACTCCGAAGATAAAGACAACCGCTATGATGGCGATTACCACTATCCCGACCAGGATCGTTACCGGCGTCAATTCAATCATTCTATGCCTCTCTTTCCGCATTTGAACAGTCGGCGCTGCCTTCTGATCAATCCTCACAATATGGAGATATCCCGCTTCCGGCATGTGGCCGGAAACGGGTCTTGAACCGGCCTTAACCGAGCTTTTTGAATTCTTCCGTGAGCAGCGGAACGATCTCAAACAGGTCGCCCACGATGCCGTAGTCCGCGAGCGTAAAGATGTTCGCTTCCGGATCCTTGTTGATCGCGACGATGACCTTGGACGAGCCCATGCCCGCGAGATGCTGGATGGCACCCGAAATACCGGCTGCGATGTAGAGCGTCGGAGAAACGGTCTTTCCGGTCTGCCCGACTTGGAACTTCTGCTCGATCCAGCCCGCGTCGACAGCCGCGCGCGATGCACCGACCGCGGCACCGATGACGTCGGCAAGCGCTTCGAGGATGACGTAATTTTCGGGACCCTTCATGCCGCGTCCACCGGAAACGATAATGTTCGCTTCGATGAGATCGGGTCTTGTAGAAGCGACGATTGCGATATCTTTCACAATCGCACGCAGATCGGCAGGATCGATCTCGGCAGTCTCGGTGATCACTTCCGCTTTTTTTGAAGCATCCGGCGCAGCCACCGGGAAGGTGTTCGGACGAACCGTTGCGATCGCAGGCGTCTGTGTTTCCACGACCTCCGCAAAGGCTTTGCCGGCATAGATCGGTCTCTTAAATGAAAAATAGTTGTCCGCGTCAGCAGTGACGCCTGTTACGTCGGAAGCGAGACCGACGCCGAGACGCTGTGCGAGACGGGGCGCGAGGTCTTTGCCGATCGCGGTATTTCCGATGAGGATCGCGTTCGGCTCGTATTTCTGCGCGGCTTTGTTCAGTGCAGACGTATAGGCGCCCGTCGTGTAATCGGTCAGCTTGTCGTCTTCAATGACGATGACCTTGTCTGCGCCGTACGAAGCGACCTGATCTGCGAGCGGAGCGATGTCCTTTCCGAGTATGACGGCGGTAAGCGGTTCGCCCTTCTCGTCGGCAAGAATCCTGCCCTGGCTCAAAAGTTCGAGAGATACCTTGCGGATCTCACCTTTTGTCTGTTCGATAAAAATCCAAATTCCATTCGCCATGGTAGTTCTTCCTCCTGTTTATATGACCTTCGCTTCTTCGCGGAGCAGCTTGGCAAGTTCTGCGGCCTGCTGGGCCGGCTCACCGGAAATGATTTTGCCGGCGCTGCGCGGCGTAGGCAGACTATAGGATGTGACCTTAGATCCTGCGTTTAATGCTGCGGCGCTCGTTTCGAGATCCGCAAGCGTCAGAACCTTGAGTTCCTTTTTCTTCGCAGCCATGATGCCCTTCATCCCGGGCAGTCTCGGTTCATTCAGACCTTTCTGCGCGGTGAACACCGCGGGAAGCGGAACTTCGATGGTTTCAGAACCGCCGTCGATATCGCGGGTCGCCACAGCGCTCTGACCGGTGATCTCGAGCTTTTGGATGCTGCTGACCGAAGGAAGTCCGAGCGCTTCGGCGAGACGAACCGCGACCTGTGCGGAACCGTCATCGACCGCGATGCGTCCGGAAAGGATGATGTCGTACGGGATCTGTGCGATCGCCTTTGCGAGGATATCTGCCGCGACGAGTTCGTCGACCGCTTCAAGTGTCGGATCGGAGACGAGAACCGCCTGATCCGCGCCCATCGCAAGCGCTGTACGGATCGCGGACTCCGTGCCCGCGCCGCCGACACTGACGAGTGTCACTTCGCTGCCCTCATTCGCTTCCTTGAGCTTAAGGGCCTCTTCGATGGCATATTCATCGTAAGGATTGATGACCTGTTTGACGCCGTTATCGTCGATGCTGCCACTGCTTGTGAGCGCGATCTTCGCTTCGGTATCAAAAGTCTGTTTGAGCGTAACTACAATATTCATATTTTTGCTCCATTCTGCCGCTTTACAGCAGCACAAATCTGGTTGTGAAAGTGTCTTGCTCAGTCTTTGAGAATATGGCTGGCAATGACGATACGCTGAATTTCACTGGTGCCCTCGTAGATCTCGGTGATCTTCGCATCGCGCATGAAGCGCTCCGCCGGATAATCGCGGGTGTACCCGTAACCGCCGAGGATCTGAACAGCCTCAGTCGCAACCTTATTCGCGGTTTCCGCTGCGAAGACCTTTGCAATCGCGGCTGCCTTCGATACGGGCTGGTGCTCGCCGGCGAGATATGCTGCTTTGTAGACGAGATTGCGGGCTGCTTCGATCTGGATCTCCATATCGGCCAGCTTGAACTGCGTTACCTGAAACTGCGAAAGGGTCTGCCCGAACTGGACTCTCTCTTTGGAGTACTTCAGCGCCTGCTCATATGCACCCTGTGCGATGCCGAGTGCCTGAGATGCGATGCCGATGCGACCGTAGTCGAGCGTGACCATTGCGATCTTGAAGCCCTGACCTTCTTCGCCGAGCAGATTTTCTTTCGGAATGTGAACGTCCTCAAATACGAGTTCGTACGTCGCCGAGGCGCGGATGCCCATCTTCTTTTCCTTCTTGCCGAAGGTGAATCCAGGCGTACCCTTTTCAATGATAAATGCAGCGATGCCCTTGTTGCCCTTGCTCTTATCCATCTGCGCGGTGATCACATAGGTATCCGCATAATAACCGTTTGTGATGAAGATCTTCGATCCGTTGATGATGTACTCATCACCTTCTCTGACCGCGGTCGTACGCGTGCCGGAAGCATCGGAACCAGCCATGCTTTCGGTCAGTCCGAAAGCGCCCATATGCTCGCCGGTTGCAAGTTTCGAGAGATATTTTTCCTTCTGCTCGGGCGTACCGAAAAGATTGATCGGATTTGAACCCAGGCTGGCATGCGCGGAGACCGTGACGCCGAGCGACGGGTCAACGCGTGACAGCTCTTCCACGGTGATCGCATAGGAGATGTAATCCGCACCGACGCCACCGTACTCTTCGGGAAATGTAACGCCGGCGAGCCCGAGCTCGGCAGCTTTCTTCCAGAGGTCAAGCGGAAACTCTTCCTTTTCATCTCTTTCTTCTGCGCCGGGACCCGCTTCGGTTTCGGCGAAGTCGCGGACCATCTCGCGCATCATATTATGTTCTTCGGTTAATTCAAAATTCATTTTATTTCTCCTTTATTTTCGATGCAGTCATCCCGGGCGAAATCCCGGATTTCAAGCGCCCAAATCTGACTTTAAATCGCCATCTCTTTCAGATCAGCGGCAATAATGATCGGTGCTTCCGTAGCTGCAATCACTTCCTCAACGGTATGATCCGGATGAATCTCCGTCAAAGTAAGCCCCTCAGCCCTGTATTCCAGAACGCCCATCTCCGTCACGATCTCGCTGACCACGCCGACAGCGGTAAGCGGAAGCGAGCACTTCTTGAGGATCTTCGGTGTGCCCTTCTGCGTATGGATCATGCCGACGATCACTTTCTTAGCGCCGACGACGAGGTCCATCGCACCGCCCATGCCCGGAACCATCTTGCCGGGAATAATCCAGTTCGCGATATTGCCGTTCGAATCCACCTCCATCGCGCCGAGGACCGTCGCATCCACGTGACCGCCGCGGATAAAGCCGAACGATGTAGAGCTGTCAAAGAACATCGCGCCGGGATTTACGGTGACGTACTTTGCGCCGGCATTCACGATGTCTACATCTTCTTTGCCTGCCTCGGCCGCCGCACCCATGCCCATGATTCCATTCTCAGACTGGAGTATCAGCTCTACGCCTTCCGGAAGATTATTTGCCACCTGTTCGGGAAGTCCGATCCCGAGGTTGACGACGTCGCCGTCTTTCAATTCCTGCGCGATGCGCGCGGCGATGATCGTCTTAGCGTCTCTCGTATCCTTTAGATCTGCCATTCTTTTTCACCTCCTACGATTGCGTCTACCAGAATGCCGCTCGTGACGACATCGTTGGGATTGATCTCTCCGACTTCAACGACTTCCACCGTGCCGACGATGACATAGTCGGCAGCGCCGGCCATCATCGGGTTGAACGTGCGGGTCGTGCCGTTGTACCATGTATTACCGAATTTGTCGGTAATGTTTCCGCGAATCAACGCGAAGTCCGCGTGTAGCGGCTTCTCGAGCAGATAATCTCTGCCACCAACGTTGATGACCGGCTTCTCTTCTACGGTGATGAGGTCATCTCCGCCGTTCGGATCCGCAATCGTGCCGCCTTGGATGACAGTGCCGACGCCCGTGGGCGTCAGGAAACCGCCGAGTCCGGTGGATCCACAGCGGATGCGCTCCGCAAGCGTACCCTGGGGAATGAGCTCTGCGATGAGCTTACGCTCGGGATCGGCCGTGTTCATACGCTCTGCGACTTCGGGGTTCAGCCCGACGTGCGAAGCGATAAGCTTTCTGATCTGACCATTGGAAAGAAGTTTACCAACGCCTCTTCCCGGCACACCTGCGTCATTGCAGATGATCGTAAGATTCTTTGATCCTTTGCGTACGAGCGCATCGATCAAAATCTCAGGCGAACCGCAGGCCATGAAGCCGCCGACCATAACGGTGGCTCCATCCCCGATGTTCTTGACCGCCTCATCAGCAGTCAGAATTTTGTCTCTAGCCATTTTTTGCCTCCTGCAAGTAATGTTTAACGATTCATAGTGTTATATCTCATAGGCGCTTTCGTAGATCCTTAACGATTGGGCTGATAACCGAGTTCGATGCCGGCGACGATGCCCATATGAATATTCGAGGTACCTTCCAGCGTTTCGAACTGCTTGGAATCACGCAGCCAACGTCCGCAGGGATACTCGGTCGAATATCCGTAGGAACCGTAGATCTTCATCGCAAGGTTCGCAGCGTGAACGGCAGCGTTGCAGCCGGAAAGCTTTGCAATAGATGTTGCCTGCTGACTCGGAAGACCGTTTTCTTTCAGCCATGCTGCTCTGTATACGAGATATTTCGCGGCCTCGTCTTCGAGCTTCATCTCCGCGATTTGCGACTGAATCATCTGGAATTTGCCGATCGGCTGACCGAACTGCGTACGCTCATTCGCATAGTTCACTGCGCCTTCAAGTGCGGCGGCGGAGAGTGCTGCGGCACCCGTTGCGCAACCCATGCGCGTATTGTTCAGCATCCACATGCACATCTGGAAGCCCTTATCTTGTTCACCGAGAAGCGCATCTTTCGGTATTTCAGCGTTGTCAAAGACGATCTCGGAAGTCGGAGCAGGCCACATACCGACCTTCTCGAGGATCGGAATGCGCTCGACGCCTTTGGTGTTGTTGTAGTCGACGATGAAGCAGGACAGACCTTTGGATCCGCCGCCTTCCTTTGTCGCCGCATAGACGAGGCCGATGTCGCTCGAGTGACCGCCGGATATCCACATCTTCGAACCGTTGAGCACCCAGTGGTCGCCTTTGTCCGTTGCGAAAGTCTTCATGCTGCCGACATCAGAACCGGAATTTGCTTCCGTGATCGCGAAGCTGCCCACGGTTTCGCCACCGACGAGTCCGGGGATGAATTGTTCTTTCTGTGCGTCTGTACCGTACTGATTGATCGTCATTGCCGGACCCCAGCAGTTGCCGCTGATGGAAAGTCTCCATGAAGTGTGAACTTTCGCGATCTCGTACAGCGCGGTGACAGCTTCGAGCCAACCCATGCCGTTCCCGCCGTACTCTTCCGGGATGCTCCATCCGAGCAGTCCGAGTTCACCCATCTTGGACAGGATCTCCCTGCGGTAAAAATGATTTTTTTCGTCTTCATCCACATAAGGTGCGATCTCTTCTTCGGCGAATCTGCGCGCCATGTCCTGCACCATTTGTTGTTCTTCTGTAAAGCCAAAATCCATGGTATTCCTCCCTGATTAACAAAACCTACTTCTCATTTTCATTTTTGATTACTCAAGCTCTGCGAGAATCTGATCCTCTTCCACAAGATCACCGACATTTACGAGAAGGTTTTTCACAGTGCCGTCTTCGCCGTACACGACATTTTCCATCTTCATCGCTTCGATGATGAATGCTTCGTCATCCTCCGTCACGGTCTGACCGACTGCGATATTGATTTCTTTAATTTTGCCTGCGATTGTGCTTACGATTTCTGCCATTTTATGTTCCTCCTTCGAACTGAATAAAAAAATATTTTCCTACTGCGCAGATGCGCAAAAATGAACGGATGCCATAATATAATGCAACATCCGTGCCAAACCGACATATATCACTGTCAATCCGAGAAATAAGCCGAAAATTGTGTATTTTTTCACAAAAACGGCCGAATTATGGGACAAAATTTCCAATTTATGTAAAATATTGATCGCGTTCGGCGTCCGGCATATACAAAAAGTGTACGGAAAGTATTTGAATGTGATACAACCCAATCCAAAAAGTGTCCTGTTTGTCCGGACACTGTCCGGAATTCAGGACAGTCTGCGAATCGCTCGTTTCAGGAACGCGTCCGAACGGATTTCTAAATGGGGTCTGAGAGATATCGTCTCAAGGTTTCAAACACCGCGTCCACATCAATAGGCTTGCCAAGATGGTCGTTCATGCCGGCCTTGCGGCTGTCTTCAATATCTTCTTTGAACATATTTGCCGTCATCGCAATAATCGGCACTTCCGTTGCCTTGTCAACGTCAAGCGCACGAATTTTTCTGGTCGCCTCGTATCCGTCCATCTCCGGCATCTGCACATCCATAAAGATGAGATCGTAATCATCCGGATGCGCTGCAAACATTTCAACGGCAAGCGTACCGTTCCATGCGAAATCAATCTCAAGTCCCGTTCCGTCCAGCAGACTGCCGATGATCTCCTGATTGATGCCGATGTCTTCCGCAATCAAAATCTTCTTGCCCGAAAAGTTGTCCGTGTGCGCAAGACGATCGCCAGACACGGAAGTGTTCTCCCCGAACGTTTTTCCGTTGCCGACAGCAACCTCGATTGCGAAATGAAACACCGAACCTTCCCCCAACACGGAACTGACCTCAATCTCCCCGCCCATCATTTCCACGATGCTCTTTGAAATTGCAAGACCGAGGCCTGTACCGCCGTATTTCCTTGAAATGGTATTCTCCGCCTGTACGAAGGATGAAAACAATTTTTGTTTCTGTTCTGCGCTGATGCCGATGCCCGTATCACGGACTTCGAATTCGACCGTACAGCGTACATCCACCATGCTGACAAGCTTCACGTTGAGACAAACTTCCCCGCCCTCCGGGGTGAACTTTACGGCGTTGCCCAACAGATTGAAAAGAACCTGCGAAAGCCGCTGGTCATCACACACAATCGTTTGCGGCAACGCCTCGTCTATGGTCATCGAAAATTTTTGATTCTTTTCATTGGTTCTGAACAAAATCACACTTTCGACTTTTTTCAGCATTTTTCGGATCGCCATCTCTTCATTTGCAAGCTGAAGCTTGCCGGCATCGAGTTTTGACATATCAAGAATGTCGTTGATGACGCCGAGCAGATGCTTCGATGCCCCTTCGATCTTTTCAAAACTGTAGTCTTTTTTACTGATAGCCTCCGCTTTTCTACCGATGGTCGTCATCCCGATCACGGCATTGAGCGGCGTGCGGATCTCGTGCGACATATTCGCGAGAAACTCGCTCTTCGCCTTCGCGCTGCGCTCCGCCTCATCTCTCGCTTCGGCAAGCCGCTGTACGACATAGCCCCGTTCAATCGCATTTGCCATCATCAGGCTGACCGAGCGCAGGAGGTTCTGCGCTTCAATATCGAAATACCGCTCATTTTCACAGTCATCAAAACTCATGAACCCCCAGAAGCGGTCGTTCAGAAAAAGCGGAAGCATCAGCACCGATTTCATTTTGTAAGGAGCAAAGAACTCTTGTTCCCCTGCCGAGAAAGCGGAGATGGGTCCGTTCACGACATTTCCGGCGGCAAGCTTGGATTCCCATCGTCCCAAGGTACTGTTATAAGGAATAATCCTGCTCCCGGCAGGATCCGTCACGCCAACATCGGTCCAAACATAAATCGCATTATAACAATGTTCTCTGTTCTCTATGTCGTTTTTCCAAATGTAAATGCGGTGCACATTTATAAACCGGAGCAGAATCGGAACGCTTCTTTCGATCGCTTCTTTCCAGCTGTCTTCATCCGAAGAGATCAGAATCGAGGCAATCCTGTTGATTGCTTCAAGAAACTCATCATGTTTGGTAACCCGTTCCTGTGCTTTCGCGAGATCCTTAAGCGCGAAGTTGAGCTTCTCCCGATCTTCTTTAAACAACATTCTTTGGAATCTGGCAATCAGCCCGATGCAAACGCCAACGATGATGAAACTCGAAATCTGATCCGCATATTTCAGCGGCGGATCCACATAAGCGACCCACCCCGGGTAGCGGGTACCGAGCCAATAGCAAAATCCCGTAATCACAATGTGAATGAAAAGCAGCGGTAAAAATTTTTTGCCCTGAACAAGGAAAAAGATAATTGAGATGCTCAAGGTGAAGTAGACAGCGATGGAACTTTCTATTCCGCCGAGCGAAAAATACGCCAGCGGGAACAGGATATCACAGAGCACGATGACGACAATCCACTCCGACAATACGAACGAATTATAGCGATTGGTCAGATAAAGCGTCAGACCGATGACGAATACGATTGCGAAAATCGTGACCACGAGCAACGGGGAACTCCCCATGAACAGCCGCACGACGCCTACCGCAAACGCAGAAAACAGACCGATCACATACAACATGTTGATGAGGCGCGATTCGAGCAACAGGTTATCCGAAAACAAATACTTTTTTAATAGGTTTTTAATATTGGTCATGCCAGAATTATACACTATAATTCTAAAACAGCGATGAAAAGTTACGAATTCCTTTTTTTCATCGTACGTTTATTCGCATACATCTCGCGGTCCGCTTCGTAGATCATATCGTCGATGCCGGTATCTTGGAGATTTGCGATCACATAACCCGCCGCATAGCTGATCTTCTCAATATCGTTTACCTGAAGGGAATTGTAGGAGCCCGACTGTTTTTGAACCGCATTCAGATAACTCTGCACCATTTTTTCATCTGCATTTTCAAAGATGGCAAGAAATTCGTCACCGCCGTACCTGCCGACAAAACCGACCTTCTCCGCGGCGCTTTGCAGCGCTTCGGCGAATTTCGCAATCAACCGATCTCCGCCCTGATGACCGAGGAAATCATTGGTGAGTTTTAGATTGTTCATGTCAAACATGATGACAGCGATATTCTCCGGGGGCGGTGACGCCTTCAGACCGTTGATCTTCCGTTCGCAACTCGCACGGTTTTCCATTTTCGTGAGCGGATCCACATAGGCGATCAGTCCGAGCGCCTCGGCTCTTCGCGTGGATGCTGCGCTGCGGAGGAACAGGAATACCGCGATCAAAATGAACAGGATGATCACGAGATTGATGCCGATGAGCAGCGTCGTCGTCCGGTTCACCTGTCTTTCGGAAAATGCCTCGGCGGCAAATACCGTGTCGTTGACGAGAACAAAATATTCTTGACTGAGATCAAACAATTTATGCGGATCAGCACCGTCACGGACATTGTAAATTTCAGCCTTCAGTTCATTCCATTTGACGATGATCTGATCGATGTAGTTGCGGTGCTTTTCGTCATTCAAAACGATGAGGTCGTTGTCATCTGCACCCGGAAGCGGATCGCCGTATTTCAGTTCATTGATGATCGAATCCAGACGTGCAATCAAAGCGTCATCCGAATAATTGACGCCGCCGTCTTTGTTATAGGCGTTCATCAATTCTTCCTTCATGAGCTTTTGCGTAGCGCCCCGGACGATGCCGTCATAATTTACAACGCGCGCGTTGCCCTGCAGTTGTTTGATCGACGTGAACGATAGGAGACTCACCCCGAGAAACAATGCGATACAGACGAAGATGATAACGTACTCTTTCCTTTTTTGAATTTTTTTCACGATTCACGCTCCTCATCTTGTTTTTGCAGTACCTTTGATATTAGCGCATATGCTTTCGTAAAGTCGATGGGTTTTCCGATGTGATCGTCCATCCCGGAATCATAGGCTCGTTTCAGATCTTCCTGCATGACATTTGCCGTCATCGCGACGATCCTGATCGTTGCAGCGTCCGCTCTGCCGCTGGCACGAATACGCTCCGTAGCCTCACAGCCATCCATGCCCGGCATCTGCATATCCATGAGAATCAGATCATAATATCCG
>JAISKP010000197.1 GCA_031260885.1 Eubacteriales Family XIII. Incertae Sedis bacterium | reverse complement strand
ATTTCATTATACTTTTATAAACATATAATCTGGAGGATGATATATGAGTACAGAGTTAATTGGTTTAATCGGTACGATACTGGTAATCATACTGATGTTTTTAAGGGTACCGGTTGCATTTTCCATGCTTACGATCGGTGTGATCGGCATCGGGTTGCTTTCATCTTTCCCGGCGGCTTTCCACGCGGTGAGCGTTGATCTTTACCATCAGTTTGCTTCTTATCAGCTGTCGGTGGTTCCGCTTTTCGCGCTGATGGGTTTTCTTGCATCCTATTCCGGATTGGGCGTAAAACTCTTTAATATGGCGGATAAATTTCTTGGTCATATCAAAGGCGGGCTGTGTCTGGCGGTGCAACTTGCTTGCGCGATCTTCGGGGCTATCAGCGGCTCCACTTCAGCCACAATCGTCACAATCGGTCCGGTCGCTTATCCGGAAATGAAAAAAAACGGATATGACGATACGCTCGCCACTGCCTGTATCGCTTCCGGTGCAAATTTGGATGCCTTGATTCCGCCAAGCGTCGTCTTGGTCGTCTACGGCATCGCAACGGAAGTTTCGGTCGGATCCCTTTTGATTGCGGGTATCCTGCCGGGTATTTTATTGATGCTCCTGTTTATGGCGACGAGCTGGATATTGATTACAAGGAAGCCATCTCTGGCACCGACGAAGGCAAAAGCGCCTTGGTCCGAAAGATGGAACAGCCTGTTTCATGGCGGTGTCGTGCAGGTTTTGATCGTGTTTCTCCTTTCAATCGGCGGCATTTTCCTCGGTTGGTTTACCGCGACGGAAGCCGGCGCGGTGGGCGCAGGCGGAATGTTTATCGTCTGCCTGTTCGGAAAAAATATGAGTTTCAAGGTTCTGAAGGATTCACTTATAAATGCTTCAAGACTTACAGCGATGGTCTTTCTGTTGATTGCCTGCGCAATGGTTTTCAGCAGATTTTTCGCAATGTCCAGAATTCCGATTTTCCTCGGGGATTTGGTTTCCAAGATGGATACGAGTAAATGGCTCGTTTTTGCCGTAATTCTGTTCATTTACCTGATCCTCGGCATGTTCATCGATTCGCTCGCAATGATCCTGTTGACGATCCCCGTGTTCTATCCGATCGTCGTCGGTTCGCTCGGATACGATCCGATCTGGTTTGGAATTCTGATTGTACTCGTCCTCTCCATGGGTTCGATTACGCCACCGATCGGCTTGAATGTATTCGTCATGCAAGGCGTGCTGAAAACCGTTCCGCTCTATACAATTTTCAGAGGGATTTGGCCTTACGTGCTTGCAATCGTTATATGCTGTCTGATCATTATTGCGTTCCCGTCGATCGCAACAATACTTCCCGGGCTTTTAAGAGGTTGATGAACCTTTTGAAGAGATATAAAGAAATCGTCAAATCACTAACAGAATGGAAATCTAAGGAGGAAAAAATGAAGAAAAAAGGAATTAGGATCGCAATGATCGCAGTGCTATGTGTTGCGATGATCGGTGCAATGGCAGCATGCGGCTCGGACTCTTCTTCGAGCACTGCAGGCAGCGGTAGCACTGCGGCTGCCGGAAGTACAGGCGGTGGCGAAGAACCCGCAGATGATGTCACGCTGAAATTCACCTACTGGGTTGGTGCCGGCGGTCTGCCGGAAGTAAAGGTTGTTGATCCGTTCGTAGCGGCGGTTGAGGAATTGACTGGCGGCGAAGTGAAGATTGACAAGTATCCGGGCGGTACGCTTGCGGCGTCCGACGCGACCTTGGAAGCCGTCACGAGCGGTCTTGCGGATATCGGTTTTGTTTACACCGGTTGGGAGACCGGTTCCTTCCCGATTTCCAGCATGCTCGAGTACCCGACTTACTTCGCATCGAACAATGCAGCTTCCTATACATACAGAGATGTTGTAAATCTTCTGAAGCCTGCTGAATTCGATGGCATTCACGTCCTGATCGCTTACGGATCCGGGGAAGGGGTCTTCCTTTCAAACGTTCGTGAAATCACGAAGCCCGATGATTTCAAAGGACAGGAAGTCCGTGTCGGCAGCGATGTTATGAACAGAACCGTCACTGCATTTGGCGGCACGCCGGTATCGATGCCTGCGAGTGAATCCTATGAAGCGCTTCGCAGCGGCGTCTGCAATGCTTGGCAGGGTACTCCGGAAGCGGTCAACAACCTGAAGCTTACCGAAGTCGTAGATTTTGCCACCCCGATTCACTTTGCGAATACGACATACATTGTTTTCATGAACAATGATGTATACAACAAGCTCAGTGCCAAGAATCAGGCGGCGCTTGATGAAGCCGGCAACAGAACGTTCGAAGGCGGTGCCAGCAACTTCATGGAAGATGCCGCAACGCTGACATACGAAAATCTGGAGAAGGAAGGCGCCAAAGTGACGTTCTTGACGGAAGCACAGGAACAGGCGTTTATCGATGTCGTCGGTACGTACCTTGATGATTTTGCAAAAGAACTTGATGCAAAGGGTCTTCCCGGAACAGAGTCTCTCGCAACGATTAGAGAGTATCAGGATAAGTACAACGCACAATTCCCCGGAAAGTAACATAAAATTACTTTGATATTGTTTTAACAAGCGGCGCAGATTGTGATCAATCTGCGCCGCATCCTATTATTTGTTTTTTCGAATTACGATTTCATCAGCATACGATTCCGGATTTAAAATATGTTTACACAGTTTTTCATACTCTTTGGCGCGATGTTCATCGGTTTTCTTGCTCGAAAAATCGGGTTGCTTGACGATAGGGCACTGGCCGGATTCAGCAAATTCACCGTCTATGTCGGTTTCCCGATGGTGCTTGTCCACAACATCGGCGGTATAGCGCTTACGAATGACGTCCTGCGGTCTTTTTTTCTGATGATGTTTCTGTCAGTTTTGGTGCTCATGCTGACGATGCTGGTGTCTTTTCTGATCTATAAATTTCGAAAACTGACGCAGGGAGAAAAAAATGTATTGGAATTCGGCGCTTTTTTGGGGAACAGCGGCTTTATCGGTATCCCGATGTCCATTGCTTTTTTCGGAGAACAAGGTCTGTTTTTTATGGTCGCGGCGAACGTCGTCACCGGATTTGCGATCTGGACCTATGGCGTACATCTCATGCACCGCGGCACACACAGCAAAATAACCTTGAAGGTAGTCCTGAAAACGATTACGAAGTGTCTGCTGAATCCGAATATTGTTGCGACTGTACTCGGACTGCTCATTTCACTGCTGCACATCACATTGCCCGCTCCGGTCAGCGGACTTCTGATCACCGTTGGGAATACGGCAATGCCGATGTCAATGATCTTTTTAGGCGCATCTCTCGCCGCTGAAAAGATATCGGGATTGTTTGTGAATAAACTGGTCATTGAAAGCGCTGTCGTCAGACTTTTCCTTTCACCCGTGATCACGCTGGCAGCCGTTTATTTTCTGCCGATCGCCCCCATGATGAAGATCATTTTACTTTTCATCATGATCCTCCCGATCGGTGCCGCACTGCCGATGATCGTCAAGGAATTGGGCGGCAACGAGAAGTTTACGGCAAAGAACGTATTATTGAGTACTTTGTTGTCCATTTTGACGATGCCGTTATGGATGATTGTTATTGAAAAATTATTTCAATAGAACTTTTGTTGAATTCCTGTTTTGAACAGGTTAGAATATATCTATCGACAAAAATAGAAACCAACGCTGTAAAGTCACGAAAATGGTGGGGAACTCATGGAAAATCGCAACACAGTCTTATATAATCCCAAAGAGGGCGAGCAGAAGACCACGCATGAAATACTCAGCACGGTCTATGATGCGCTTGAAGAGAAAGGGTACAATGCGATCGATCAGATGGTAGGGTACATTCTCTCGGGAGATCCTTCCTATATCACCGGTCACAACAACGCAAGAAACCTGATCCGGCGTATTGAACGCGATGATCTGGTCGAAGAATTGCTTCACAGTTATTTAGGGAAATAATACGGTACACATTTGAGAATACTGGCCCTGGATGTTGGTGATAAGACGATCGGCGTTGCGGTAAGCGACGAACTCGGGATCACCGCCCGGGGTCTTTTTACGCTCGAAAGAATTTCGGACAGAAGAGACGCAGATAAAATC
>JAISKP010000145.1 GCA_031260885.1 Eubacteriales Family XIII. Incertae Sedis bacterium | reverse complement strand
CTCCACTATCTACCATCCGTGAAAGCATATTGAGTGGAATACAAACAACAAGCCCTAAGAAAAAGAATCCCCAAGGATAAACCTTTTGAACTTGCCCATTTGGCATCTGTGCGTATTGACTCGTTCGTGGTGGCTGTGCATATTGCCCTGCTTGTGGAGGCTGCCCATATGCCATTCCAATTTCATTGGGCGAAGCCTCTGACCTAGTATTCAGTAGGCGTGCCTTTTGTTTCTGATATTCATCTTCTGTCAAATGACCTTCTTCTTTGAGTTTCGCAAGCCTTTCAATTGTGTCAATGAGATCCATGTCTTCCTCCATAGCTAAGCAAAAGCTTCCATTATAAATTCTGAAGAGCTAATTGAATCTTGACGTGTTTAACAGTGCTCAAGGTCGTTTCCCTTCATAGAGCATCCTCAGTATGATCGGCAAGCGTTGTAATAAGATACAACAATTCAGATCCTTTATGTTCCGTGACGATGCGGACGCAGTTTTCTTTGGACAAAAGATCAGCGATGACCTTGTGACTCGGATGACGATAACGGTTGGTAGTTCCGGCAGAAATTACAAACTGCCAGTCCTCGCGTGAGAGCTTATTATTATAGCTATACGATGATCCGTGATGCGGCATCTGAATCACGCCGATAGTGCTCCATAAATCTCCAAGTTCAGTTTTTAATTTTTCGAACTGCACTTCGCTTTTCAGACAAATATCGCCTGTATAGAGGCATCCGACCTCGCCTTCGATATAACTTTTCCCTAAGTCTTTAGACCATATCCATTCTTTTGGCGTCACTTTTTTCGGTCCTGAGTATACAACCATACTCGTAAGATTGAGATTCATCTTAAGCGAATCGAAAGCTGTTCTTATTTGTTTTTTATGCTCTTTCCAGAACTCCGGCAATACTGACGAGGCAATTTCCGCCAAGTCAACAGCATTCTCTTCCAGTTTTTCACGAATATGATTAAGCTTTTCTTCGTCAAGAAAAACATACGGCGTAATGATCCATTGCAAACTACTTGGGGTTATATCAATGTCTATCGGTATGCCAGAAGACAACACTTCTTGTTGAGTTTGTGAATCTGTTTCGCTAATGTTTGGATTATTCGCCCCAATGGGTGATATCCTGTGCCAATTGATTCCGTAATTATTAAACGCCGCATCTCCATATTGCCCAAGGATCAAGCTTTCCACAGCTTGATCTTGAGCCACATCATGTTGTCAGCGTTTTTCCCGATCAGACATGTAACGAAAAAAGTCGAAAGCTATCGCCTCATAGGTACGGAACGGAACGTATATGTCAGTCACATTCGCATGCTTCAGTAGTTCGGTGACACCATTGATGTGGTCTTCGTGCATATGCGAAAGAAACACCGCACTTTCCCTTGCCTTGTCGTCGAAGAAATGATCATGGATTTCATGATTCAAAATATCCTCGGACGTGATACTTCCACAGTCAAACACAAATTGTCTGCCTGCAGGGTTAAACGTTTCAATCGTGAACCCACCCTGTCCTATCGGAACAAAATCCCGTATGATTTTCATGTTGTTTACACCCTAATCTATGAATCGTATCGTCCGTACTATATTTTGAAAGTTCATCTAATTCCGATTCATTTAACAACGCAACTGTGTTTGCTACATGAGAGTTGTTGCTTGTAAATGCAAATTGCTTCTATATTTCAAATCGGTCTGAACCGCTAGAGACTTCTTCACTGTTCTTTGCTTCCCCTCCCATTCAGTTTCATTTAATTTAACAGTGATATAACGTGTATTATAACATTATATATATTACAAGTTGTCGTTTCAACATGAATTTTCCCATATGCTCTATTGGAGGTGAATTGCATATGGATATCAAATTCCATGAAGATTATAAAAAACTGGGATTAAATATTTCTTATTACAGGAAAGAGAAGGGATTGTCCCAAATTAAATTGGCTGAATTAATCGACATTAGCAGAACACATATGTCTCGGATTGAAAACAGCGATTGTGCTGTATCGCTCGATGTAATTTTCAACATCGCGAAGGCGTTAGATATTCCTATTTATAAACTATTTGAGTTCAGGGATTGATATACTTGAAGGAAGTTAACGGGGGTTTACCCGAACGGTTGCTGTTTTGAACGATATAAAAACTCGATACGGGCTTGAGCCGGATCCTTTTAGCGATCCGACCGCTTTAGTCCGTTGGTACAACAATGTAATTGGTGTAGGTGGTAAGGTAATTTTGTCCGCACTCCAGCCACACATGCAGAAAATGTGATTATCGTATTGTAAACCCCCCCTCAGCTGAATTAATTATCGTAACATTACATTAATTTTCTACGATAATTTGGATGTTGATTTATACCAATGTGGAAACCTGAATGCTGTCATAGTACAGTTCGTCAGGGCATATATCAACGCCGTTTTCCCACGCAATGGATAGCCCTGCAACATGCACCGTATTAAATAGTTCTTTTATTCCTTTAAACGCCGGCAGCACTAAATACGGTGCAACATCAAACAGGCGTTTTTCATTGCCGGAAAACGTCACCAATACTTTATAATCAGCCTGTGGTTCTACTGCAATTGCCCGTGGACGCATGATCACTCCAACTCTTTTTTAATATTATTATAGTCTAAATACCATTGCAATTCAAACGATCTGACCGAATAGCGCAGGAATGTAACAGCAGGTCAGTTGCAAGACATAGACCCGAGTCATTAGGAACCGAGATTGACAAACAGGCAGAGAACGAATAAGGTGATTTTGTTATGGGAAAAGAGACATTAAAAACCCGGTACGGGCTTGAGCCGGATCCTTTTAGCGATCCGACCGCTTTAGTCCGTTGGTACAACAATGTGATTGATAAGTCTGTCGACGAATTGGACGTCTCGGACGTATCCAGAATGCTTCGCCAGAATCTTTTGCCGGATGTCGCGCTTGCAAGGGCAATCGAACTGTTCCTTGAGAATCCTTTGGATGGTGAAATATTGGAAGGCGATCTTGTGGAACTTTTGGCGGCACATCGCACAGAGATCGCCGAAAGCAGCCACGTCCGGTCTTTAGCTGCTTTTATCCTGAAGGTCGAAGCTGAAATGGACAGCTTTGATTGGTGCGACGAAGACGACCGCATACAATTTGAAGATCATCTGCGTATGCTCAAACAGGCATGCTCGGCGTCAAAAAAGTGACCTATTCACGCGCGGATGGCTTCCACGATATTCTTGTCTTTCAAGCGACCGGCGGCATAGCGCATCGTGATCCAGGTGATTGCAAAGACGCCGGCGATACATTCGAGGGCAGCAAGCCACGGGAAATGATAACCGACACCGACCGAGTGCATTACAAAACGATGGATGAGCAGCGTCAGCGCTAGCCCGATCGGCAGACCGTACAGCAACGCTTTTGCAGAACAGAGTATGCTCTCTAAGTTCAACATGCGGCGCAGTCCCTTATGGGTCATGCCCACACTTTTCAGCACGGCAAACTCGCGCGCGCGCGAACGTACATTGGTGGAGATCGTGCAGATCACATTCGTCAGTCCGATCAATGTCAGCATCGCGACGAAACCGTAGACGAACACCATGATGAGGCGGCTTACGGCGCGGATCGCGGCGGTGGCATCCTGCACATTTGTCGCTTCCACATACACGTTTGGCAGTTCGCTCTGCGGGATCAGTTCGGGTAATATTTTGTTTGCGTATTCGGTGAACCCCGCGGGATCACTCGTATCGACACACCAATCGTAAAACACGGCAGACCCATCCGGCACAAGGACGGCGATGACCGCACCTGTCTGGTACATCACTTCGTTCGGAACTTCGCCCACCGTCAGCTCGCCGTGCAGCGGCAAGTCGAGGTTCGGCGTATCCATGCTTTCAAGGTGTAGCGTTTGCCGGCTGAAAACGAATGGCGTAAGCTCCATTTTCTTTCCGGCTTCCTCTGTCCGGTAATCATTGATCAGGATATTTGAGCCGAGTGGGACATGCGCCTTTTCGCACAACGCCGCATAATGGGCAGCGTCCGTCGTGAACAGCGCGATGCCGAAATCGGCAGGAGCCGCTTCGGGATCATCGCCGCCCGAGTCCATCAGCGCGCGCATTTCTTTTGTGAACATTTCCTCAGGCAATTTCACCGTATAGGTGTGGCTGTCCGAACCGACGCCAAACACCGGTGAATCGTCGTAGTCGCGAAGCGCTGATGTGACTTTTTCCGCCGTCGCGGCGTCGATGGTCGTATATTCGCGCTTCGTGATCAGGTCTCCATCTTCTTCCGTTCCGTAGGTAGTATAGGAGACCGCACTGGAGTACTGCGCGACCACCGTTGCATCGGTGGTCGGGAAAAGCAAGTCCGACATTTGGTTGATCTGTGTGCCGAGGCTGTTTGTCGAAAGGATCAGCACGATGCTGATCGTCAGAGAAATGACGGTGGCGCGGAAATTGCGTCGGCTTCGTTTCAAGGATTTTGCCGCAAGAGTGCCCTCAAAGCCGAACAGCTTTTGGACGAGCGGATTCGTGCGCTGCCGCTTAGGACGCTTGGGACGCTTTGGATGAGACGTCGCTTCGCTCCGCAGCTGTGACGTCGCTTCGAGACTGACTTCGCCGGAACTGCGGATGGCGTCGATTGCAGGGATTCTCGCCGCCTTTCGGGCAGGCAGCCACGCCGACAGAACGACGGTCACAAATGCGACAAACGCAGACACAAGGATCGCCTGCCACGCAAGGACAAACCGAAACTCAAACACGACCGTATTTAAGCTATTGAACGCATGCAGAAAATAGTTTGCGATGGACGTTCCCGCAAATTCCAAGACTAATCCCGCCGCGATCCCGACGGGGATCCCGACCGCGCTCAGCATCATACCCTCATACAGTACGGTCAAGGCAATTTGTTTTTTCGTGGCGCCGACACTTTTCAGAATGCCGAACTGCTCCGTTCGCTCCGCTGCGCTGATGCGAAAGGCGTTCGACACGGCGATGACCGACGCGGTGACGATGATCGCGCAGAGTATCGTACTGATGCCGATCATATCCATGAGATAGATTCCCCTGTTGTAGTAGTTGTCACCGATGGCCGATGTAAACGCAGCATCCGCGCTCCAGACAAATCCGAATATCGCCGTTGTCATCGCGGAGGACAGCGCGATGCCGAGCAGCGTCCAAATCGTGCGCGCCCGGCTGTTTTTGATTTGGCAGTACGCCAAATGTGAAGTCAGATTCATGAACGGAGCACCCCCTTGGGCTGAGACGTCGTTCCGCTCCGCAGCTCGTCTCTGAGGATTTTCCCGTCGCCGATCGAAATGATCCGATCCGCCTGGAGCGCTATGTTTTCATCGTGCGTGATCATCAGAAGCGTTTGACCGAAGCGTTTGTTGGACAGTTTCAGCAGGTCGATGATCTCACGGCTCGCCTTGCTGTCGAGATTGCCGGTCGGTTCGTCCGCGAGGATGACGGCGGGGTCGTTGACCAATGCCCGACCGATCGAAACACGCTGCTGCTGACCGCCTGAAAGTTCGTTCGGTAAGTGCTTCGCCCGGTCTGTCAGCCCGATGGTTTCGAGAATCGCGGAGAGCTTTGCGCTGTCCGGTCTGCGCTTGTCCAACAGGCGCGGCAGACTGATGTTTTCTTCGGCGGTGAGTGTCGGGATCAGATTGTAAAACTGGTAAACGATGCCGATGTTGCGGCGGCGGAAAATCGCCAGCTCGCTCTCATTGAGTTTACCGATCTCCTTGCCGTCGATGACCACGCTGCCGGACGTCGGGCGGTCAACGCCACCGAGCAGATGCAGCAGCGTAGACTTTCCTGAACCGGACGCGCCGACGATCGCGACGAACTCGCCTTTCGCCACGTCGAACGACACGTTATCCAAAGCAGCGACAGCCGTCTCGCCCTTTCCGTATATCTTTGTCAGATTCCTGACCTTCAGAATTTCCATTGAATCTCCTCCGCGTTACTCCGGGTGGCATTCGTGCAGGGTAATGGGGATTGTCCGAACTCGGTTCCCTGCCTTAATCTCGCACACGCCGGCTGCCCCTATATGTTGTTATGAAACAAGCATAGCAAGCAAAGGTGACTTTTCGGTGACTGACGGAAAGGAGAAAGTGACAGTTTCGTCACCGATAAAATTTAAGCGTGAAGGTCGCGCCGGTGTGCGCATCGCCGCCGTCCACTTCGATATCGCCGTTTTGACCGCGCATGATCGCGAGCGCGAGCGGATCAATATTATTGACAATACATTATGTTTACTATATATTGTATCTATAAAGAGGTGAATCTTATGGCAAAAACAATACAAA
>JAISKP010000143.1 GCA_031260885.1 Eubacteriales Family XIII. Incertae Sedis bacterium | reverse complement strand
CCACAGGAACCGCTACCCCGCCATCGATGTGGATATCGTCATCGATGCAGCAGGCGGTCCTGAAGTCATCGCGGATTTCCTTCAGCTGGGCAAACCGAAGGCAAAACTGTCCGTGATGTCCGTCGTTTTTGATCCGTTCCCGGTTCCGGTGCTCCGCCTGATGAGCATGGAGGCCATCATCATGGGTTCCTGCGGGTTTGACCCATCGGATATTCGGGAGGTCATCGACAATTTGGATTCCGGCAGAACGCTGATGCCGGAGATCGTCACCAGCCACTACAAACTTGATCAGATCAACGAGGCGATGGAGATGGCGCATGACCATACTCAATCCATCAAAGTCGTCATCGACATGGAATAGTCAAGTATATGAACGGATGCACATCCTCTTTCGAGGAGAATGGAGATAAACATGACAGCTACAAAAAGATTTGCGGACAAAACCGCGATCATCACCGGCGCCGGGAACGGCATGGGACAGGCGACTGCCAGGGTATTTGCCGCAGAGGGCGGCAAAGTTCTCGCTGTAGACATCGCAGAGGAAGCGCTCGACCAATGGAAGGATACAGAAAATATCTACGCTTTTCCAGCCGATTTAACGAAGGCTGAAGACATCGAGCGGATCGTGGCTGAGGCAGAATCCAGGTTCGGACGTCTGGATGCAATCTGCAATATCGCAGGCATGAACGATCTCAGCTATACGCTTGAGGACACAGACGACGCACGTTGGGACCGCATTTTGGATCTCGATCTGAAAGCGCCGTTCCGGCTGTTGCGCAGGGCGATTCCGTTTATGGTGAAGGGCGGCGGTGGCGCCATCGTCAACATCGGCTCCTACGCCGCATTGCGCGGCAACCACGGTCCCAGCTATACGGCGGCCAAAGCAGGTCTTGTCGGCCTGACCAAAAGCATCGCCTTCGCATACGGCAACCAGGGCATCCGCTGCAACATCATTCACCCCGGCGGCATGAAGACAGACATCGGCGAACATTCAGGCGGACAATATCATCCGGAAGGCTCGGAACGGCTCTCCAAATTGATCCATGCAATGCCGTTCTTCTGCTACGGCGATCCTGTGGAAATCGCCAATGCCTGCCTGTTCCTGTGCGGCGATGAAGCCAAACTGATCAACGGTGCGGAATTATCGGTGGATGCAGGGATGGGTACTTGTTAACGAATCTTCCTGTAACGGAAGCGGAAAGGAAATATTGCAATGAAGATGAAAGCTGGTATTTTTCACGGCGCAGGGAATGTCTCCGTTGAGGAGCGGGAAGTTGAGCATTGCGGCGACAATGACGCGATCTTACAAAACCTGATGGCGAGCGTATGTGGAACGGATATCTCCGCTTATCAACATGGCGGAGCTTCATATCGCATTTATGACGAAGGTGAATTCGGACACGAACTTGTCGGCAGGATCGTCGAACTGGGAAAGAACGTGACCGATTTACACGTCGGACAACGTGTATTCCCCTATCCGAGTACATGTGCGCCAAACGGCGCCAAAGCCTGCATGCTCGGTGGATTTTCCGAGTACGTCCACGTAGCGGATGCAAAAGACGGATTTAATCTGTTCCCGATCGACGATACAATCACCGATGAAGAAGCCTCATTGATCGAGCCGCTTACAGTCGGTTGGCATGCAGCCATGCGATGCAAGCCCAAAGCGGAACAAAATGCGATCGTTTTGGGAGCAGGGGGCATCGGCGCTGCAGCTGCATTATGCCTGAGGGCGCAGGGACTGGAAAAAATACTCATTGTGGATCGGGTCGCGCCAAAGTTGAACGTGATGCAAGAACTTGGTTTTGCTACCGCCAATACAAGCGACGAAGATTGGAAAAATCAGATCGCAGATTATTTCGGTTCTGCTCGCAGTATATTAGGACATGGTGTGAACGCACAAATTGTGGTTGACGCCGCCGGTTCCGGCGTCCTGTTAGATGAGATTTTTCCCATGATCCCGATCTTCGGTACCCTTTGTATCGTCGCAATCTATGGCAAACCGCATCCGATGAACCTGATGGCTGTGACCTACGGGCATCTAAATATCATCGGGAGCGGCGGACAAAGCCCCGAAGATATTTATGGCGTGATTGAAATGTTAGGCTCCAAGCAATTTGATATCAAAAAGCTGATCTCCGGCGTCTATCGCCAAGATGATATCTCCAAAGCGCTCGACGCCGCGATAGATTTAAATTCGGTAAAGATCTGCATCGATTACCGCTGACCGATAGATAAAACGAAAGAAGCATAGATGACCGTGGAACCACAGATTAATCCATATCAAAAAGCGCCTGCGAAGAAAAAACTGCTTACGTTGATCGGCATCTATGTCGCCGCTCTGATCACGCGCTTTATCTCAACAAGTACGTTCACCTTGCTGCCGATGATGGCGCTCGATATCGGCGGCATGGAGATCTATCCGCTGGCTTCAAGCATTTCCGGGATCCTCGGCATCTGTGCGATGCCGGTCTACGGTTATCTGGGTTCGCGCAATCCCTTGTTCAAGCGGACTCTTTTGATCGGCTCCCTGTCCGTCGGCGTGATCGTGCTTGCAATCATCTCGTTTGCTCGGAATATGATCATGGTGATTTCCGTGAACTTCTTTTACGGCGTGGTCAGCGCCAGCATCTTTGTCGTGGCTTTTTCGATCATCCGGGATATGTACGACGCCAAACAGGCGGGGATCTACTTGGGCGTCATCAGCACCGTGACCAGCATCGGCATGCTTGCCGGTCCGACCCTGACCGGAATCGTGATCGATACGCTTGGATGGCGGGTTGCATATCTCTTCTTCTCGGCATTGCTGCTGATCTCCGTGATCCTGATCGCAGGCGGCGTCAAGATCAAGAAAGCGGATCTTCCCGTGCAGGAGAAGAAACCCGTGAGTTTTGACATGCCCGGCGCAATTTCGATCACATTGTTCCTTGCCGGGCTGATTCTGTGCCTTTCGTTCGGCAAGTCGTACATACCGTTTGGAAGCGTCGGAAACAATTTGCTGATCGTGCTCGGGGCGGTTTCGCTCGTTTCATTGATTCTGATCGTCGCTCGGAAACGGGATAAAGCGTTCATTCCGTCAACCGTATTTTCGGATCGCAATACGGTGGTGCTTGCTTTGTGTAACCTGTTCATCAACTTCTCGACAATGGCCCTGACCATGTTCCTGCCGTCCTATATCATCAACGTGCTGGGCGGCAGCGCGTTTCAGTCCGGATTATCCACGGCGATCTACGCGATCTTCGGCGTTTTCATCTGTCCGTTCTTGGGCAGACAGATCGCAAAGTCCGGTTCCGCCCGGACAGTGTACACCATCGGGGGGATTGTTAGAATCCTCATCACGATCGCGTTCATTCTGTTATTGACACCTGAGACGTCCATTTGGATGATATATGTTCTGATGTTGATCGGCGGCTTTTATTCCGCGGTACAAAACGTATGCAATTCCACGGCGCCGCAGATTCAACTGAAAGAAACGCTCCGGTTTCAGTC
>JAISKP010000114.1 GCA_031260885.1 Eubacteriales Family XIII. Incertae Sedis bacterium | reverse complement strand
GGAAGGATATACAGCTCATCATCGAAACGTATCCCCCAATCAAGGAACAGTTTGAGTCTTGCGATCATAGGACTCACGCCGGTTTTCATGACAACGAACTGACCCTTCGGCATTGTTTTCAGTTCATCTGCTGACATAAGCGGACGCGAGATCATCTGCAGAGACTGAGACGGGTCGTTCTTCCCCCTGCTGACGGAGCCCGACATCACCGTCCGGTTTCCGAGGGCTTTGGAGATCACCTCGGCGCTCTCGCTTCCGGGGGCAAAACCTCCGGCGATGGTGATCTGGCAGTTGTCCATGATGATACCTGCGCCTTCCTTGCCGTAGTTCTTTTCGAGCTGAAGGTGGCTCTGGATTATACCTATCATGCTGCACCGCCTTGAGCGGCTGGCGCTGAAAATCATTTCAAGCGATTGGATCTGCGGGAGCGTTCCAAGCTCGTCACAATAAAACATGACTCTGTTCTTCAGTCTGCCGCCCATCGAATCTGCCACAGATAATATCTCGCGGTACAGCTGCTGAATGATCAGGCTGGCAAGGAAGTATTTGTTCGGATCTTCTTCGGGCATGATCAGAAAGACCGCGACCTTTTCCGAGCAAAATTTCTCCGCATCGATTGCCGTATCAAAGCACAGGATCTGTTCAAGTTCAGAATCCAAAAATGCATTGAGCCTTGAGAGCGCCGTGGACATGACAGACTGCATCGCCTGATCAGCAGTATTGAGCGCCGCCCCCGCAAACCACTTTGCCTTGTGATCAGGCGGCAGTTTCTCCATGAGCAACTGGAACTGGTTTTTTCCCTTGACGCCGGACGGCGCGAGCAGTTCTTGTATGAGTTTGAACACCGATACGATGTGGCGTTCGTTTTTTTCTGCAAATTCAGAGATCAAAAGGATCGCTGCGGTCAGAAGACCTTCAGCCGCATCATAGAAGAATGCATTTTGACCGTAGGCCGCATTGTCGCCGTCGCTGGAGATGATCGTCTTGGCAGTGATCTTGGCATACTTCTCAGACTTCGCTTTCGAGGCGATATCATCGGGATTCAGTTTCGCTTTGTCCATGTACTTATTGACGAGGTGAAGGATATTATCCCCGTGTGAGCGTGTCGGATTACGAAGTTCTATGACGGCTGTACTGTACCCATAGTATTTCTCGGCGATCCTCGCATAGTTTCTCGCAAGATCGCCTTTGGTGTCGGTAGTCAGAAAACTCATTCCGCAGGCACAGGCGTATTCAAGGTTGGGATACAGGAAGTATGCGGTCTTTCCTGTACCAGCCGCCGCGATCATCATCGCATGCACATCGCCGTCATCAACGACAGCGTAGGTCTTCCCGCGCTTTTCTTTGCAGGCCAAAACGATTCCCTGTGCATCCGGAAGGTTTTCGCCCGTTCGCCAAAGCTCCGGTGTGAACGGTACTTCTTTGTACGTCCTTTTCATTTCGCTGCGGTTCATGAACCGTGCCGTCCCATGCTGCCCGTCACCAACAGTCTTGGACTTGATATTGTTGAGATTGTAGATATGTGAGAGGATGGTGATCATACCGAGGACGCCGAACATCACAGCGGCGATTCCGATCAGGCCGGCAACATTGCCCATGACGGATCTCCTTTTTCTGTTTCGCTTGTTGATGCCGCTTCCATGCGCCGAATGAACAGCAGATCTTCATTCCAATCCTTAAATTGCTGCTGCAAGACCTCAGTATTCGTGTATCCGTTCGCATGCAATTTCTTTATGGTACGCTCCGTGGCTTCCATACCTGCCTTGTCGCGGTCGAGCCCGAATAGAATTCTTGTCAAATGCGGGTGCGTTTCAAGCTGATGAAACAATGCCTTATCTGAAACCGAGCAGAGGGCTACATACGAGTGTTTCTGCCATCTCTCCGGATACAGCGTGAAAAATGAAAGCATATCTATCGGCGCTTCGAACGGAATAATGATGTTGCTCCTTCCGATATAATGAAAAGAAAAAGCGGATTCCGATCCGCTCACGTTCCCCCTGTAACTGCTGTCTTTCAGCGATGTTGATTTTTTGTGGGCATGGCGCGGGACGCCGTTTTCATCCAAGCCAACGAACACCGCGTTGTGATGCTCCGCATCCTCGTAGAGCAGTTTCTTCTTTGCAAAATATGAAATGACAGATGGGTCAATGCCGCGCTGCTTGATCAGGTAACCAAAGACGCGCCGCATATCGCTGTGCGCTTCCGGCAAAATGAACGGCCTCCGCTCCGGCTCCGGCACAGTGACCGGACAGGGCACGGCCTTGGCGGGAGTAACCGCATGAGACGTCGGCTCAGTGGCTTGTTCATCGTCTTTCGAGATGCCGTTTTCACTGAGCAGAAGGAGCATAGCCTCCTGAAAGGACAGGCTGTATTCGCGCTGAACGAAATCAATCGCCGTGCCGCCTTCCTGTGTGTATTGATCGTAGAATTGATTCCCGCGAATCGTCATATGATGCCCGACCCACTCCTGTTCACTACCGCTTCGTTTCAGCTGCTCCCCGCGCCGCAAAAGAAACGACGCGAGATCCGTATCCCGCGCCGTCTGTTTTTCATCTGCCGTGAAGTGTATATATTTTGTCAAATGTCACCTCGCTTTCTTTATTGATGATGGGTGTGTCTTGTGTTATTATTAAATAGGTAAATGAACCAAGCCAAACTAAACAGGAAATAGAAAGGAGGATGGCATGGCAACAGAAAGCATTGGACAAACTGTCTACCTGACCAATGAAATGGCTGATCGGATGATTGAGCAAATCAAGCAGTTCGACGCGAATCCCCCTGCGCCGAATAATTTCGAACTCAAATGGGGCGATCCCGTAAAATTCGCTAAAGCGTTGGAGAAAAAGTACGCGAATGAGAAGTGATTTAGAACTCATCCGTCTTCAGGATCAGATCATTAGCAGTAAACCGGAACTCCTTGACCGACAAATCAGGGAGTTTTGTTGTGCCAAGGATCCGGATGTTGAGGCATTCCTGAAAGAAAAGGCGGTTCTTTTTGAACGCAGCGGAATCAGTCGCACCTATCTTTTTGTTGTCAATGATAATGAGCGCTCCAATATCGTTGCATACTTCTCAATAGCAATCACTGCAACCAATTTCGAAGGTGTTTCAAAAAGCAGAAAAACTCATGTATTGGGGGCTACACCTTACCGCGATTTTCTGGATCATTTCGGCGGATTGCTTGTGGCGCAACTTGCCAGAGACGATAGTTATACTCCAAACGATATCAACGGTATTGAGTTAATTAACGCTGCGGAAAAAACAGTCGAACAAGGCCGCTTTTATCTCGGCGGACGTGTTCTATACCTTGATTGCCGTCACCCGCTGATTGCACTGTACGAAAAAAGTGATTTCAAATTGCTTAGAAATGAGCCGGACTCACTTGGCTTGTATAAAATGTTCAAAATGCTGCCGAAGCTCTAACCATCACAATCGGAGACCCTGTGCGCGTTTCTTCTCGTTTATCTTCTGAAGCAGTTTGCTGTCCGTATGCATCCTGCCGCCCGGCATTCTGTCATCTGCGATCTTGTTTTCGATCACACGCCCTGCATGTCCGAGCAATCTAAACGCACTGAGTCCTGCATTTACCTTCAAATAAGTGGTGGCTTCTTCATAATGTTTGAGCAGAAGCGCCGCATAGATATTGCCCTGTGCCGCCGAAGCCGCGAGCAGTGCAATACCCATTCGGGCATTGCGTTCCACATCGATCCCAAACAAATTCATTTTTCCAAGCAGATACTGCGCGAACTGATTGTTTTGCTCTGCCGACATCCCAAGCCAATACACAGCCTTCGCTGCATCCTTCGGTATCACGTCGTCTGCGAGATACAGCTTGCCGAGCAGATACTGAGCATGTTCGTTCCCGCGCACAGGTTCATCCTTCGGACGCCACGGCTGTTTCTGCGGAGTTGCGGCAGCAATCAGTAGTTCTTCCGCGCGGATCATGTTCTTCTCGGTCAATATACCCTGCGTATATATTTTTCCGAGCGTGTATTGCGCCCACTCGTAATCGCCTTTCGCTGACAGATCCAAGAGACTAATCGCTGTTTCATTGTTTGGATACCGGGCGATGCCGGTCAGGTGCATTTTGGCAAGAGCGTAGGCGGCAATGGCGTCTTCCTGACCTGCTGCGTCCTCGAGCAGACGCTCCGCTCTGATATAGTCCTGTTCGACAAATCTTCCGTGAAGATAGAGCCTTCCCATAAGACTCTGGGCACAGCGATTACCGCCGTCAACGGATTTGTTCAGCCATGCAAGACCAAGCGGGACATCCTGCACAGTATGCAGCCCATAAAGATAATTCTTGCCGAGCCGGTAGACCGCCCATTCATATCCTTCGTCTGCCGAGAGGTGCATGAGGCGCATCCCTTCCTTTGGATCATAGGCCGGCGAATCATCGTCAAGCAATTCTTTTGCCTGACGGTAGAGTTTCAGTCCTTCGTCATTCCGGTAGTCATCTTCTGAAAAATCCCCGCCGCCGCTATATGAGACGGCATCTTCGGCTTGCTCAAAAATATCATTCGCCGGATACCAGAAGTCTTCATCTCTGTCTTCTGTGATGATCCCGCCGAGAGAAATATTCTCCGCTTCCGTGATCACGGCGTTCCGAATGGTCTTGAATTCCGGATTCTGCGAGAGCGGGATGCGATCCGGCATCTTGTCCGTATAGGTGCGGATGACTTCCTCCCGCTGTTCGTACCACAGGTCATAAAGTTTCGCGATCCGCTCATCCTTTGCCAGTTCGTCAACGATGCGGCAGACGAGTGCTTTGACATCCGGTTTGAGATATCCGTAGACTTTTTTGCCTGATGTATTTTTCAGACGCTCCGACAGTTTCACGAGCAGCCCGGCTACCGCATCGTTTTCCAGATCGCCTTGGTTCAGACTGCTGACGATATCTGCGATCAAGGATCGGCTGTCCCCGCGCAGCGCATCGCGGTGTTCGGTTTGCTTCTCATAAATCTGCAGCAGATCCTGTTTGAAAATTTCATGTGCCAGTCCCGCCTTTATATTCTCAATGCCCTTTTTCGACAGCCAAGGTTCTTTCGGGTCGGCTGAGTAGCAGACCATATGAACGTGCGGGTGATGTCCTTCGTTATGAAAGGCGGCATACCATCTGAAATTGCCCGGCGATATTTTCATATTCTGTGCGATGAGATCACGCTTGCTTCTAAGAAGGTTCTGCCATGTCGAGATGTTATCAAAGCCAAGCCTTGCCGCATCCTCGCGCCGGAGCGATACGATATGGCACCAGACATTGCCTTCGTGTTTATCTATTTCTTCAGCGGCTCTGTCCAGGATAACAGGGACGCCCGCATCCGTGAACAGACCATGCTCCTGAAGCATCTGCGCACCCGGTCTTGTCGCAATGTAATCCACATAGCCTCTGCGCGAAGTAAACAACTCGTTATGGACTTCGGCAGCGACCTTTATAAATTCGCCTGCGTTTCCGCGCGTGGGATTTTTAATGTAATCGCCGTACTCATAAAGGTCTTTGGTATCAGGGAACTCAGTTATGATTTCCCCGATGACTTCTTTACTGAGATGCGTGGCAGGGAGATGCCGCTTTGAATCCTCCGGGCGCTCCGCGCCGGAACGTGTAGCCACGTAACGGATGAACCCGCCCCGGCTTCTTTTCTCTGAAGGTTTGAGGTACGGTGACTTGAGTATGATCTTTGCCATGTGCTTCAGCCTTTCTGATGTCTGAACGCTTCACCAAAAGAAATCTTGCCGCCAAGTCTTTTCACTTCATCCACACAGTAGCCGCGCAGGGAATTCAGTTCTTTCTCAGATATCTCCGCGCCGCTCGCCGTGACATGAAGCATCATCGAAACCTCGACCGCAAGTTTGAAAAGCAAACGCGCGATTCGGTCCTCGCTGCTTTCGATCATCGCGGCCAGCACCGATTCAAGCGCGGGCGTGATGAGTTCGTTATCATCCTCATGCCCCAGGTGCGCAACGTAGTAGCGTATGGCTTTGCCGATGAATTCGCTGCGCGACCGGCAGTTCGCCCGATGAAGATTGGCCGCGATGATCTCCGGCATATCGCTATCAATGGAAATGCCGGTAGTAATGCAGTTTTCGGGCATCATGACCTCCTTTGACAGCCTTTTTTGTTCTGTTTTCGTGGTTTCTATGAATTTTCTGACAGGAAATACGGGAGGGAGGGAGATTCCTGACAGGAAAGAAAATCGCGGCCGGCTTTGCCGGACGCTGTTTCCCGGCTCTGGCAGGCCTCCGGCCTGACAGAGCCTTTATCCTGCTTCATTTTCGACCCTCGGTTTTTGCCCCCCGAATCACCGCGAATATCCCGCAATTGTCCGGTACCCCCGAAATACGGGACAGCGCTCCCGAAGGGATTTCCCTGACACAGGCGCACACGCCGCGAACGCCGGGCGAACCGTTTTCAGCCGACCTGCGGGTCTACCCCGCCGGAAAAAACGGCACAAATCGCCACACGGCGCGTCATATATTTCGGTATCACCGCGAAACAGGCTAATACGATAAATATTGCGGGCAAAAGTCCTCAGTTACTTCCACTTCTGCATCCGGGTCAGCGTTAATATCATCGACACTGATATTCAGTTTGCCTCCGTTGGTTCCGGCATATATTTGCCCTTTCGAGACGGTAACGAAATCCCTGACCCTTGTCTTTTGCGTTTCTCCGTGTACAGCCATTCCGTCAATAAAGTGTACGGGGGAGGTCATGCCATCCTTTGTCAGATAAAAATATTGTCTTTCTTCGACCCATTTGCCTTTAATATAATAACCTGTTTTCTTTCGCATTTCCTTTCTCCTTTCCGGCTCCGGTATCAGCATTTTTCGGGATACTGATCCCTGTTTTGCAACGACACAATGGTGGAAGCCGGATGCGAAGTCAAGCGAAATCAATTGCTTGTTCTTCAGTTTTTTCGGACTCTGCGTCCACGTCCGCGTTAGCATCTTCGTCCGGTTTTTTGCTTTCCTTCACGATCATTCCGGATAACATCTCGAAGTCCGGTTCTGTATATGAGAGGCCGTGCTTCTCTCTGAAGCGGTCGAGCGTCCCGAGCATCTGCAGCTCAAACGTATCGTCTATTTCGAACACTTCCTCGGCTGGGCTTCCGTAAACATACCAGTCTTTTGCCTCCGGAGACTCTTTTACATAGACCAAGAACACCGGAAGCTGCTCCTCGTTCGCCGCAAGGAATACCGCATCGATGCGAAGGCATCCTGCCGTCATTGTCGTCATTTTTTTGTCAGCCCAAAGCCGGCTTTGCCCCTGCACATACGCATATATCTCGTCCATATTCATGAGCATTTCGAATGAATAATCATCGCCGACCGCCTTTTTCACCTTGTCCGGTACATTCATATTTGTCACCTCCGTCTTTTACATACCGTTAAATCTGAACCGAATACCATCCGTATCATCGAAAAGTTCATTTTCTCCCGGTTCTTCATCATCTTCTTCTTCAGGCAGAACACTTTCGCCCAACTCCCGGCCACAGATAGCAAAATCATCATCGAGACTCCGCTGCCGGTTCCAGAATCCGCAGTCAGTAAAGCCATTCATTTCGATTTCTTTCGCATACATTTCCGAACTGAACGCGACAGCTTCATTAAGGAATTTAATTTCCAGCCCACAATCCATATAGCCTTCCCGCAGCGTTTGATAATAGTGCGCTGACGGAACACCATGCAGGAGCTTAGGATCAATGACATAGATCATCGCCTTGACCGTGCGCCCTGATGCAAGATGCACGGGAACCGTTTCTTTCTGATAAAGACGCGGATATCCTTCGTATATGTCGAGTGCGATCTCATCCGGCGGCGTGATCTTCCATACGCCAACGGGAACAGTCATACCGGCAGCCGCTTCTACAGTAGCTACCGCGCTTGTCGGCGACCCTTTGAAAGAAAGCCTGTGATCCACGATCTCTCCGCTTCCCACGAACATCGCGCCGGTACATCTGTACCGCATCTGGCTCATATTCAGATTGCTGCCGTAGGCAACATATAGTTTTTTCTTCATAGAATAACTCCTTACATAGACATAGGCTGAAGTGACTCACCGGCGCTCTCGCCGTCAGCGGAACAGCCGTCTTCCCTTGCCTGCCCTTCTTCTCTCTGCCCGTTTTCCCTCATTCTCTGGCGCTGGACTTCGGCCTGCGCAGGGTCTTTCCACGCGATATTTCCTTCAAGATTTTTCAGCAGATGTTTCCTTGCGGTCTTGAATTCATCACCAATCATGCCAAGGTGCAGTAGCCATGTGCGGAATGTATATTTCTCATTCGATGAACTCGTCCGTGCATGACGCGCACCTTTTTGAATGAGCGCCTGATGGCTGACTGCGAGGCACAACTGGATGTAGCTTTTGATTTCGCCTGCATGAAGCGTCGAATTGAAAATGCGAAATTCAATCGTGCCGTGTGAGAACACGCTATGCAGATTCAGCCCGTGATACCGGCTGCGGTGGTAATGGGTATGGCTTCCGTCAACGCCGTCATACCAAAGATGACGTATCTCGGCTGTACTTCTCGGATGCGAGCGGTTGATCTGATCCAGAAACCGCGTATCTGTCTTTTGGCAAAAATGTTCACGGCTGACCTTGACCTTCAGCGTCTTATAGAGCAGATCTTCTTTCGCCGCTATAATGTTCACAATGTTTTTCAGCGTCTGCGGCGTATGTCTGGATGCATCAATATGAACATGGATTCCGCAGGAGGCATTGACCTTTGCCCCTGCCGTCCTGAGTTTACGGATGATGCTTTGCAGTGTTTCGATGTCTTCATATTTCAGGATCGGCGATACAAGTTCAACGGAGTAGTTTCCGTCATGTGTCTGCTGCCCACCGCTGTACCGGTCAATACTTGAATCAAACAAACACTTCCAAAGGCGGCCCCGATCATCATTTACTCCGTAAGCGCTGTAAACGCCTCCGATATGGGAAGCCTCGGTATTAAAATGACCGGCGATCACGCGGGCTGCTGTAGCGCGTGTGATGCCGGTCATCTCGACCTCTATTCCGAAGTTCTGTGATCTCAATCTCCATCACCCCGATCCACAGCGGAAGGGAGGTGCGTCTTCGGCACCGGCTTTTTCTTCTCCGGCTCACCGCCGCCTTTCAGATCGATGAATTCGCGGACGCTGGCAGGGACGATCTTCTTGTACAGCGCATCCAGAAATATGACGCCTTCTTCTTCCACGCTGCTGTTTTTCTGAGCGAGGAACACCTTGACGGCGTTCATCTTTTCCTCGTCATAGGTAAAAGTAACCGTTGTCTTTTTCATATCGGCCTCCATATATTCATTTGCTTTAGTGTTGTAGTTAGAATCCCAGCGACAGCGTCAGCTGCACATCTTCCGGAGATAGCTCCTTCATTCGGTCTGCACAAGCCTTGAGACAATATAGACACCACTCTGGCTCCTCATGCCTTCTCATCATCACTAAATCATCTTTCGCTATTTCATTTTTAAGCCCGGAAACATATGCAAGTGCATTATGCACATACAATTTATCAAGTGTCTTTTGAGTAAAATCGTCTTGATGTTCCAAGATATATTGATAGTCAGGATTCTCCTGATATATCTTTAGAGACGCTCTTGCAGCGGCTCTGATCTCATCCGGCCTTGCCATATACTCATCCGGCAATTCGGGCGGGATTCCTTTGAAAAATATTTCCGGATAATCTTTTTTATCAAATTCTTCCTCAATCTTTTTATAATAATAGAGGATATGATTTCTGGCCAAGCGCATACTCACGCCATCCGCATTATAAGGATCATTTCCGCCCTGCGTATAGAGAGTTTGCCATCGTTCGTGACTTTCCCTCAGCCTCTCGGCATAATCTTCTTCCTGTTTCTTTTTCATGGCAGATACCTCATCGGATCCACCGGCTGCCCGTCTATAATAATTTCCAGATGCAGATGCGGTCCTGTGCTTTTGCCGGAGTTCCCGCTTTTTGCGATGACCATATCCCGCGTCACCATGTTCCCCGGCTGAACAAGTATCTGCGACAAATGCCCGTAGAGCGATGCATAGCCGCCGCCGTGCGCGACCACAACATAGTTGCCGTAGCCGCTGTTTCCTGTGACAGACAGGATCACCTTGCCTTCCATGACCGGATAGACATCCGTGCCGGCCGGCACCGCGATATCGATCCCCGTATGCGGTGTATTCTTTTCGCCCGTGAACGGATCATCGCGGGATCCATATCCGGAACTGATCAGACTTTTGTAATCCCTTGCCCCAAGCGGCGAGGAAAACCCACCGGCAGAGAGGGAGCCGCCGTACTCGGCTGTGAGATCACCCACCGTGCCGTGAATCGAAGTTGGCGGGAGCTGCGATGACGATGCCGCCTTTGCATACAGACTCATAATGTCAGACACATCCTGGGCAGAAAGTGACCATCCGAACACTTCCGCAAGATTTGCGAAGGCATCTCCCTCCGCAAAGCAGCCGGTAAAGTCATCATAGAATGTGCTGCTTTGTCCTTCTGCGCCGTAAAAGGCACAGAGATAGACGATCTGAATCAGGAGAAAGTCAGCGCCGGGAGCATTTTCCCCGGCTGCCGACTTCAGCGAATCCATGACGGAATTTATATGATCCACCTGTGCGCGAAGCTCCGGCGACAGGTTCGCCGTCATGCTGCCCGTGATGCCGAGCGTATTAAAATCAAGCTGCGACCCGACCTGAAATGCACCGAGGATGATAATGATCGGCATGATCAAAAGGCACAGCGCGATCATGATCACCCACAGCGCGATCTTGCGTAATCTTTTATCGGTCGCCACCATGACAGCGGCTTTCGCGGCAAACACCGCAGCCGGTCCAGCCATAGAATCACCTTCTTTCTGCATAAAAAAAGCGTCTGCCGAATTGACAAACGCTTTTTTCGTAATTGGTATTTGTTCTACATTTTTATTTCCGGCGACCCGGACTCTGCCTCGCGCTGAAAAAGCAATATCCCTTCTCTGGCAATTTTGCGCTCAAGCGTCGGCAGGATTTTCATTTCGTCAAACTCGCTTCGGTCAAGAGCCAGAATATCGACCGGTGTACAGTTTTTCAGCTTTGAAAGTGCAAGGTAGATATCCTGAACAGCGTCTTGAGGCTTTACTGATCCATCCGGCAGCACAACATAAAAATCGTAATCACTGCTCTTGTTTGGAGTTCCGAATGCGTATGAGCCGAACAAATATATCTGATCAGCAGGGACAGTTTCTTTAATCAATTCGATAATGTCCAGAATTTCCTGATTGTTTGTCACGATTCGGATTCTCCTTCAGCCACATACTATCACCTTACCAGCCGCATTAAAATAACAATCGCATGTTTTCTTTCTGCCTGTAATGCAATGTCATCTGCCGCCTGCGTCACCGAACATCTCGGCCTTGTAGTCCGGCGCGATGACGCGCAGGAGATACCTCTCGTTTCCGCAGCGGTAGAGGCAAGTGCCCCGCTCCGGATATTTAATAAGCTCGAACTCTGCCGGTTCGAGTTGTAGTGTATCGGTGTACGCCCTCGGCTCGATCTGCCCTGCGTTGAATAAAAAATGGTGCGTCGGGATGGCAAAGAGCGGTTTCGTGTACTCTCTTACGCCTTCAAGCAGAAAATCGTCAACATTCTGAGACGCCAGCAGCAGCATGGAGTCCTTCTTTCGCACACGCTTTGCCGCATTGCGGATATACTCGATTGCAGTCAAGTTCGTCAGATACAGGTATAGCTCATCGATCGCCGCTGCCGCATTTCCCTGTCCGAGCAATACTCCTGTCATGAAAGACAGGATATTGAACAGCAGCGTATCCTTGAGCCGCTTATTGGTATCCATGATGCCTTTGACGCCGAAGCACAGAAACATATCATCTGTGATATTGGTATGTCCGTTAAAATACTTGGACTCCGCGCCGACGCACATGGAGGAGAGACCAAGGCTGATCTCCTGCAGCATCTCTGCCGTATACAGATACTTCTTGCTGTCATCGAACGCCATATATTCGCGCACGATCAGAGAGTACAGGTCACTCATAATCGGATAATCTGTAGATTTCAAAAGCGAGAGATCGGTCGCGTCCGTGATGCCAAAGTTCTCATAAAGCCGCACGAGCATCATTTCGATCAGGTCGATCTGTGCGTCTGAAAAGTCCTTGTACGAGCGGAAAAAATCTTTGAGATAACTGATATGCTGCGCGAGTCTTGTGACGCCCCGAAACGCGGCAGGCGCCGAATCATCCGGCTCCTGTTCAGCTTCACTTACAGACCACACCCGTGGTTCAAGAGGATTGACCAGATACTCACCGCCGAGCAGGTCGAGGTAATTCCCCCCGAGCCTTTCCACCAGATTTTTGTATTCTTCTTCTGCATCAATGATGATCACCCGCTTGCCGCTCTCCCGGATATTGGTCAGAATCAATTTCATTAAATAACTTTTGCCCTGCCCGGAATTGCCGAGGATCAAAATACTCGCGTTGGTCTTATCACCTGACCGCCTGTCGAAATCAACGAGGATGTTCGTTCCGAATTTGTCGCGGCCTATATAGAATCCACCGGGATCGGTCTTGCCGCTGTAATTAAACGGGTAGAGATTGGCCACACTTGACGCCGGAAGCACACGCTCAAACTGCGCCCCGAAATTCTGATAGCCTGCCGGCATCACAGAGAGGAACCCTTCCTTTTGTCTGAGCGTCAGGTGATCGACCGCGATCTTGGCGCGTGTCAGCTCCATCAAAATTTCGGACTTGAGTTCTTTGAGTGCATGTCCGGTGTTTGCCCGAAGTTCGATATATGCCGAGGTATGAAGGAGCGGCTCTTTGCTTTTCCGCATATTGGATATGAGTTCCACGACATCCTCAAGATTGCTCTCGGCGGTAACGGTTTCCTGCACATCCGTGCCGCCGCGCATGAGTTTGTTCTTCCTTGTCGCGTTCTGGATGATTTTCCGCTGTTCGATAGCATCGACCGGTCGTGTGCAAATTTTGAGCGTCACGCCTTCGCGGTCGGCGAGCTGCGAGAACACAGCCTGTTCCTCGGTAGTCGGCGAATACTCTCTGACCGCCCACACGCAGCAATGCTTGTCACCGGATATATATGTGTCCGATAGGAATTTGACCGTACCCGGCAAAATCAAATCAAAGAACCCTTTGGCGCGAATGATATCTTTTTCTTCATCGGTCAGAGGCTTTCTGCCTTTCTTGTACCGCCTGAAATATTCCTCGCCATCGAAATCCCCGAGCAGTTCTCCGTTCATACTCGCCCCAAAATATATCGCGAACACCCGCTTGATATCAGGCTTTTCAAGACGCCTCACTTCAAATCCCTGCTCGGCGATGATCTTCTCCGTGCGGTTGACAAGGTTAAATGCCTGATCGCCTTTCTCCGAACGAAGGCGAAGGCAGAACAGGAACTGCCTCGCCGTTGACATAGACGTCTGAAGGCCGGAGAGAAAATCAAGATCGCTTTCAAGCACTTCTCTTACCGCCTCGTTCGTTTCGGCTGCGAGCCTGTTTTTCACGAACATTTTGTTTTCGTCAAAGCACTCGCTGTAGTCCATACAGATGATCTCAATGGTCGGGACAGAGGACAGCACCATCAAAAGGTGCCTGATCTTCATATCAACACTTTCGTATGACAGCACCGAAATATTTGTCGGCGCGACCAGATAATATACAAGTTCTCCGTGATCGGTCCGGATGCCGTACTCCGAAAAATGCCTGATCCCGATCAGATCCTGCGTGGATCTGCCTTTGCGTTTCGGCATTGATATTTTCTTCATGGAAACCTCCATTCAAAATATTGCTGCGTGGTGATGAAGTACCGCGTCGCATTTTTTAGAAAATCCATCACCGTCTGCTCCTCTATCCGGATCGTCAGGAATGCAAATGTGAGGATGATTGCCAGCGGCACAGCAAATCCCGTCTGGGCTATCGCAACGACAGAGATAAGGATGCCGACCCCGATGATCGTAAAATCACGGAGCGACCATGCCCACAGCGTTGCGGCAGCCTTGAGGTTTTGCGGGTAGATATATGTTTTCATTTCGCAGTCCCTGCCTTTTTCTTTCTGCCGAGTAAAAGAGCCAGAGACACACCGGCGAGCGCAGCCAAGACAATGAACAGCCGGACAGGGAACGGGTCAGCCGTCTTGGGAAGATGCTGTATCTTCGGTGCAGGGGTGGGAGGGACTTTGCTCTCCGGGCAGATGTCCTTCCATGTCAGAACTTCCGTGCCGTTTTCATCATATTTTAAGGTGAAGACCGGATGGAAGTCAGGGTTGATCTGATAGCCGTCCGGCGCTTTGGTTTCGAGTACTCGGTATTCGCCGGCAGGGATATCTGTAAATTTGGCAACGCCGTCTTTCCCTGTTACGGCTTTTGAGACCTCTTTCCCATCCTCGTCAAAGAGAATAAATTCGCCGCCTTCGAGCCGTTCGTGGCTCTGAGCATCTTCTTTCACGATCTCAATGTTCAGCCGCTGTCTGGTATCCTGGCATTCATCCGTGAATGTTTGTACTTCTTCTGTCCGGTTCTCGTCATAGGCGAGCGTGAATTCGGCTTTCCAGTCTTTGTTCAGGATATAGCCTGCCGGAGCCTTCGTTTCCTGTACATAATATTTTCCGGGCGGCAGATCATGAAAGACAGCGGTTCCGTCTTTATCTGTTACAGCCGTGGCGATAGCCGCATCCTTCTCTATCAGATTTGTTTTTCCGGCAAGCGCATCTTTGATCTCGTTCCAAATGCCGCCGCCTGCTCCGAATAGGGTATCTTCTGCAGCGTAAAGTGTGAATTCTGCACCGGCGAGAGCTGCACCTGTGTCCTTGTCATTCTTGATGATCTCTACGTCGAGCTTCATGCGGGCATCGGCCAGATCCCACGTAATAAAACTGTACTGCTGACTCTGATCGATCTTTGTAATAGAAAAATGTTCATCGTCAACAAACATATATCCGGCAGGGGCGTCTGTCTCGCGCAGGATGTAGTCACCGATCAGCAGATCCTCTGCCCATGCATGACCTTCCGCATCCGTAGTGTTGGTGCAGACCACCTCTCCGTCCTTGTATACCACAGTGCCGCTGCCGTCTTGCGAGACCACATCTCCGGACGCGATCACATCGAATGTCACGCCTTCCAGCGGCTCATCCGTGTAACCGAACACCGCGTTGCCGTCTTTATCAAACGTCACCGCATCCGGCTTCTCGCCTTTCTTCTCAATATTGATCTTGCCGCGCTGCTGTTCGTTTTCCTGCACGACTTCGAGAACGACATCATCCGTATCATCGAGCCTCACGGGTGTGCGGCTGTCAAATTCGATATATACAGGCGGCCTCGGATCCGGTGTGACGATGCCTACCGGATCGTAACCGGTCTTTGCGTTTTCCTCATGGCCTGCGAGAACATATCCGGCCGGCGCTGCAACTTCATCGAGCCTGTAGTTCCCGTAGACGAGTTTCTCCGGCGTAATGAGTTTTCCGGCAGCGTCAGTTGCAAAGGGATTGTCTTCGGTGCCGTGCCAGACAACAGACGGATACGTCGATTTCATCCGGATGTATTCGCCTTTGTCCAGATCGAATATCCGGTATTTCGCGCTCTTGCCAAGTACCGTATTTCCGGTATCCGCATCTTTTTTGACGACACGGACGTAGAACATCATCTGCTTGTCATTCATAAGGCGCCACGCCTGCGGCGTCCGGCTGTCGCCCGAGATTTTCACGATAAAGGGCTTGATTGCTTCTTTGCCCCTGGGGACAGTAGTTTCGGCTACCACATACGTTCCATACGGCAGTTCCGGAGACTTAAGATAACCGAGTGTGTCTGTGAAGATCTCGCCCGTGGCCACCCCATCGATTTTTGCCGTAGGTTCACCGGAAAAGTCATATCCGATAAAATCTGACGGCGTCCTCGCATCCGAAGGCTTGCCGGACGCATCGTTTTTCAGTCCTGTCAGATCACTGATCAGATAAATCTTAAATCCGGCTTTGAGCAGATCCATCTCCGTTTCGTCCGGTACATCGCCGCCTTTGATCAGCTGAAATGCCTGCTTCTTGACCTGTTCGGTCGCGGTGACGCTCCTGACGACCGAAGCCGCAACTCCGTCATGTCTGCCATCGATCTCATACTTTGTATCATCGAGCAGATAGCCCTCGGAGGGCGAAAGTTCTTTGATGTAATACATCGCCGGAAAGAGATCCGCGAAAACGATCTTGCCGTTCGCGTCGGTAGTGCCTTCCGCTATCTTCTGATCTTTCGTGTACTTCGTACCGTTCGGATGCTCTCTGTCCTCGTTCATGTACAGACCGTATATCGCGCCGGACAGTTTCGCATCACCCTGCGGAACAGAGGCGTTTGTATTCCGATCTTTCTTCACAAAATCGATCCGCAGTTTGACCGGCTTGTCCGTCGCATTGATTGAAAAACTTGTCCCGTATTGGTTATGGACATTCACTTCTCCGCTCCATCCCGAAAGATAGGAATAGGGCGCAGCCGTTTCGCGGATGCGAAAGCGCCCGCCATTGTTCTCCGTTTCAATAAGTGTGCCGGTTTCGTATCTGCGGTTCGAAGCATTCCAATTTACAGACACACCCGATGCCACCCATCCGTTTCCTGAATTACTCCACTGGTCTACCGTGAAGGATGCACCCGAAAGCGCGGAAGCACCCACTTCATCATCGTGCTTCCAAAGTGTTGCTTTTCCAAAACCAAGCGCAGTACCCGTAACTGAGATCTCACCCGAACCCGGATCGCCGCCTACGATTTGATCCTGGAATCCCCAAAATCCATTGTATTTGGTTACGCTGACAGTGTTGTAACCGGCTCTGATCGTGATGTTCGGCACGGCAGTTGAGCCTGCTCCGAAAGGGATATATAAATAGAATACCTGGCCGTTCGCAAGGTTGTCCTTGTTCACAGGATTCCCGGAGGCATCACCGAAAAAACTACCGGCTGGCGCATTGGATACAGCCGCCGAAGCGTAGGTCGATCCCGAAACGGAAAACGGACCGTATCTTACATGTGCAGCGTTAAAGGCTTGCCCTGTGAGGATCTGACCATTGGACAGTCCGCTGATGGATGCCGTCTGCACGGTATATCCCGCCATCGCCGCATTATATAACGAGCGGAACGCAGCGAGCATCGTAGGATTTGAGGACGTGATAGATTCGGGCTTTGGGTTCATCGAATCGAAATGTGACTCGACCGCCCACACTGTCATTTGAATGAGCGCTCGCTTGTCATCACCGCCGATGCCGTACTGCGCGGCGATACTGTCGGCGTTTGCAAAGAGTCCGGCGATCAGGGATTCTTCACCCGGCTCCCACGAATTGATATAGTAGTTGCCGACCGTGCCATCGGGATTGGCTATCCCTTTTTGCCTGCAGTACGCGAGCGCCCCGTCTGAGCGATAGTGCCGCCATACCGTATCGATGTTGTACGGCGAGCTGCCGCCCGCGACCGAGGTGAACGACTCATTGCTTGCCAAAGCGATGATCTCTCCGGCATAGACATTCGCGCTGTTTCCGAGTGATACAAGCGTAGTGAAAAGCAGCAGTACCGCCATCATAACCGCCAGCGGTCTCTTGAGTTTTGTATTGATTTGCATTGGATTTCCTCCTGTTGTGAAATTTGAGATAAACAAAACGCCCCTGATTTCCGGAGCGCCTGTGGTTTGATATTCAGTTTTGATTCAGATTTTTACGGGCAGGTATTTGGTACTTCTTCCTGTTGTTTCTGCCGTTCTGCTGCCGCGCGGATCTCGCCTGACGGAAACGGCGGCACATCCACCTTCCCCGACAAAAGCGGGAAGAAGACAATGACATTGATGACAAGTACAAGCACGATGCCTGCCGTGATTATGCCCAGAAATATTTTGCCGATTGTTTTCACTTCACACCTCCATGCCTCGTATCAAAAGTGACGGTTTGTTAGCAACAACACATACTCTATTGCGGGCGCGAAAGCAAGTGATACTATTAGCGGGCTACCGCTCTTGTGATATTTCTCGTCAAATTGACCGCCATCGATGTCGTGTGGACGATGCTCATCACATTGAATTTGACGGATGTGTCTAAGCCGAATTGCTGTGCGATTCGCGGTACTTCGCTCGCCGACATCATGATGCCGAGTCCGAGCAGCATATGCTGTGAAAAGGTCATGAGTCCGAGATAGAGCAGCGTTGTCTGAAGGAACGCTGTCAGACAAAGCGCGATGACCTGTTTGATCCATTGCGTGAAACCATCCGAGTAGCCCCTCGGAACAGAAAACATATACAGGCTTCCCACCGCGATCTGGATGATCAAAATGCCGCCTCTCTTAATGTTATCGAAAAATATCTTGATGACGCAGTAGGCAAGCGCGATCATCGCGAGCAGATTGAACACGCTGATCTGAATGGTTTCGGTAACATAGAATGTTCCTTCAAGCACGGACAGGCTCTTTTCTCCGACGCTAAGAGCTTGTTCTCCCACAAAGATGACCGTGAGATCACCGGCAAAGACATTTTGGAGCGTGATACAAAACTTGTAGAGTTCAATCGGAACAGTTGTGATGAGATTTGCCGCGAGATAGCCTTTGAGAATATTCAGAGACGTTGTCTTTATGTTCACCCGCCCTGTCTGGTATTCGACTGCAACGTCAAAGATCGCACACGCAAGCCCTACACAAAAGAGCGCAAAAGCAAGCAGTTTAAACAGTCCGAGCGCGGCGGCAACCCACGAGAGGTCGAATATCCCGACTCCGAGGTTTCCCATTTCCGTAAAAAAATCCGAGATGGCGGTATAGATCGCTGTGTACAGCCACCGGAGCATGATATCCCATATTTCGACCGATACCTGCCGCATGAGGAGCGCCATCGCTTCTGCGATTGCTTCACCCATACCCTGAAATAGATTACCGAGCCAGTCAAGCATAGCTGCACCTTCCTTTCCTTGATCGTTCGGCTCGTTAGATGATCGTCCAGATAAACTGCGGGGCAAGCAGAGTAAAGATCAGACAGGCGAACAGGATCGCCGGGGCAGCAAACTCGAACTGCCCGTGTTTGCGGTAATCAAAATATGCAGCGCCGACCTTGGCGAAAAATAGCACCGCAAGAATCATGTCCAGTACGGGGAACACCACATTGTCAACAACTGACTGGATCTGCGTTCTGGCAGCCGACCATGTGCCCTGAATCGCGGCGGCGACATCGCCGGTCGCATAGACGGACGGCGCGAACGCCAATATCAAAAGCAGTATCATCAGCACGAATGCTGCCTTCTGGAGCCTGTCACTCATCCTCGCCATAGTCATCCCCCTCATCTCTGTTTTTCGCTTTGATAATGAACAGCGCGATCACCCCGCCTGCCGCCACTGCCGCAAGTCCGAGAAACGGCGCACGCCGGGTTTCGCGGATCAGATCATCCGCTGTATTTCCGATGTTTTCTTCAGCTGCTGCAGCATCCTCGCTGATAGCATCAGCGTTTACGCTGATGACGCCCGGCTCGCGGTCTGTATCTTCCCCTGCCGCATATACACCATAGGCCGGCAGAAAGAACAGACCCGTGAGAATACACAGGCCGATCAGAATAACGATTGTTCGTTTCACAATATTTCCTCCTTCATAAAATACGGGCGCACATCTCTGTACGCCCGCATCACTCAGATTTCAGCGCTATCGCTGTTACATCCCAAACGCCGGATCTTCCGCTGCCGTTGCCGCCTGATCATAGTATTCGGCTTCTTCGGGCGAAACCTCCTGATCCGGCACCGCTGCCGCCTGCGCTTCCTGCATTTGCTCAGCCATGATGCTCATCCGGTTTTTGAGTTCGTCGCTATACGCTTTCAAGACCGCCGCCGTCATTTCTTCCCGCCCTTCCCTTGTGACAGGGTGGAAAACATCGTGAAATTTTCCATCTGATCCTTTTTGCTGCGGCATATAGACAATATTACCCTTGTCACCCTTCACCACACGGATGCCGTGAACGGCGTATTCCTCTCCGATATCCGCACTGGCATAGGCACGCAATTTGTTGTCTTTTCCATCAAAGATATAATCGATTCTAATATCAAATCCCATGTTTTTAATTCCTTTCTTTTGTTCAAATATTAGTGGTTGTTATAAGGTGATGCCCCGTGTGTCGCGGTCTGCGTTGATTTGATAGATTTTGATCCTCATCGTTCATCGCTCCCTTCCGTTTCAGCCCACTTGACGGACATCGCAACAAGCGCCGCGCGGAGCTGCACAGGGGTAAGGCTGTCGAGCAGCCTTGTGAGCGCCTCGGCGTTCTCGCCGGAAGGGAAAGCAAGCTCCGCAGACCCCGCTTTGTGACATTCGCAGCGTCTTTCTTTTCTGACCGTGACCGTACGTCCGTCAAGCGTGTAAGCAAGAGTGTCACCTTTCCTCATGTCAAGGGCAATACGGAAGACCAACGGAATCGTCGAACGTCCCTTTTTTCCCATGATCCTGTAAATCGTTTTCGGCATTACGAGACCTCCTTTCCTGCCGGGCAGCCTTTGCGGGCGTACTCCAAAGGCTTCTGTCCCACATAGGTGCGTCCGCTGCTGACCATAGCATGTACGCAAATCACAGCGCCGCCTTTCGGCTCATCCGGGAACACGCCGTCATCCGGATCGTCCACCCTTCGGATGACGAACTCGTTATTGTCGTTCACAAACATCTCGACAATGGTATCTTCCGTGATCCCAAGCGTGTCAAAGTCCTCTTTGGGCACGGAGATCAAAATATGTTCAGCCATGATAGATTATTTTCCTTTCCTGTTGTGTTCTGGTGATGTCCGAATCGTCAAACAACACGATCTGCTCATACTGTTTCGCAGAGGCGCTCATGTCGTAGTTTGCGATGAGTAGTTCTGCGAATTCACAGCCGCCATCATACCGCTGCATGAGATTGTTCAGCCGCGACAGGCTTTCAATGGTGATTCCCGGGCGCGAATAGAGATCAACGATTTCCTGACAATCGTTGTACGACAGAAGGAAAAGACCCTCTATCCCCTCAAGCACACCAGCGAGACGCGCATGATCTTCCCTGCCGAAATTCACGCCTTTGTAATAGTTTTCCGTTGAAAAATAGGGAGGATCAAGGTAGAAGAACGTATCCGGGCGGTCATATGTCTTGATCAGCGCCTCGAAATCCCTGTTCTCTATGACAACGCGCTGCAGACGCTCGGATGCGAGATGGATCATCGGAAAACTCGCCCACATGGAATGCGGCACTGCACCAAAACTCTTGAGCCCGGAGCCGTAGGATTGCTTGATCAATTGGTAATACAGCGCCGCCCGTTTGATATCCGGCAGATTTGTCTTATGCACAAGGTCGCGCCGGATTCGGTTAAAATCCTCACGGGAGTTCAGTGTATATTCGAGTTCACGGATCAGCGGTTCCGGCTGATCGCGGACGCACTGATACAGATTGACAAGATTGCTGTTCATATCATTGAAGATCTCAAAGCCGCCCGTATCATACAGGCCATATGGCTTGTTAAACAGTACCCAGCCTGCGCCGCCAAAGACTTCGGCGTAGCGAAAATATTTGGGCGGGAACCTGGCAAGCACCTCGTCACGGAGTGCTTTTTTCCCTCCGACCCAACTCATAAAACTATTGATAGGATCACCTCCTTTCCGCGCTTTTGCGCAAAAAACACAAAAAGAGGCGGGATCTCTCCCGCCGTGGTTAATATATGAATTGCCGTTTGGCGTTTACGCCATCTGAAGTTCCTCGCCCTCGCTCATCTCGTTTTCCGATACCGGATCAACATACTCCATGATGATGCCAAGCGCCTCCGTGTAGTTGCCGCTTCCGAACACACGGTCACGCATCTCCTTCGCCTTGTCCGGCATACCGTTTTCCGTCAGCGTTTTCGAAACGATTCCGACCAGATTGTATGTGCTACCGTTCGCTCCGATGATCGGACATTTGGGCTTTTGCGCGTTAATTGATATTCCGTTCATGATAATTTCATATCTCCTTCCTGTTCATCCTGTACTGCGGATTGTTCTTCCGGCGTTTCTTCCGGCTCGCCAAAGCCAAGCATCGACCCAAAGACCATTGCATCGTACTGTTCCGGCGTGATGCCCATCCTGTCATTCTTCCGTTTGGCGATGGCGATTGCGGTGTCATAATCCTTCACGGGATCCCAATCCGTTTTGTAGTATCCGGTTTCGCCGCGCTTTAGGATTATGATCTCATTCGATTCCGTACTCGCGGAATAGCACAACTCCGGCAGGGTATGCTCGTAATCAAACAATAGTTCCCCGATCCGCTTAAGCGGTGTCTTCTCATAAGCATCTGTACCGGCGTTGTATTCATCTCCCATGTCGTTTCACACTCTCCCGCCTTACATCGCCAGCCCGTAATACGGCTCGGATTCATCGATCCCTACGTTTTCAAGGGCAGCGGGATCACAGCGCATGATGTCGCATGCGAGCTTCTGAGCATCCATACTTCCGTTTGGCGGAGCATAAATGCTCTGAACCGTGCCGCCGCGAAGATCCATCATCCCGACTTTGTTTCCGATATCCTCGCCTGCCCACCGATAGTGAATCATCGTTTCCGGATAGTCCTGAGATAACTTGGCGAGGACCTGCGGAACGCCCGACCACGCGGTATCAAACATGATCGTATCCATGCCTTCAGAGACTTTCGGATAATATTCAAACCCGAAGGCATTCCACCTTGTTCCCCAGGCATTCTGGCACCACTCATACCAGGATGCCGCACCATGCTGTTCTTTGTTATCATGGCAAATGTGTCCGAATTCGATAATGGCGGGATCTTCCTCGATCGCGCTACCGTACTGCTCTTTGAAATATGCAAACGTCATATTCATGGCACCCAGATCCACAATTTCGTAGTGACCGTTATCCGTATAGGTGATGCCGTTTTCCTGCATGACCGCATAGATCTCTATTGCTTTGTCCATATATGAATCCGGTCTGATATTAAGCTCTTGCGGCACCGGAATGATCTTGTTGAAATCAATGGTTCCAAACCCGTACAGGTCATTTTTGATAGACTCAAGGATCGCATGGATCCGCTTCGGATCTGCTTCGATCCTGATTTCATTCGTAATATGATTTGGCATCTTCTTCTCCTTTTTGCTCTGATTTATTGTTCGTATCCGGCTCGGCTTCATAAAGCCTCATCCCTATATCGGTGACCACCGGTACGGTCACACTATTTCCTATCTGCCTGTATAACTGCGTATCCGAATTTACAAGCCGGGCACGGTCAAAGTATTTATCAGGGAACCCCTGCAAGCGAAAGCACTCTCTCGGCGTCAACCTCCGAATCCGCATATTTTTCTCATCATTTTTGATCAAAACTCCATGCCGGTCTGTAACCGTAAGCGTGAACATTTCATCGCCGTCGTCTTTTATCCGCCGTCCGTTTTGTCGCGTTTTCTCTTTGTCCGGAGATATACAGGGCATGACGATCATCGGCTCATTGACTGTGTTCATTGCCGGGCTGATTCCTTCAGGCCGATAGACCCTGCTGTACTGCGAACTGCGGGGATTTGCCTGCATGATTTCGTTCGGCACACAGATGCCTTCATACATCTCTGCATCTTCAATGACATACGGTGCCCAATTGCCGGTTTTTCCTATGGATGCATCTATAGCAGGAGAAAAACAGGAGCATGTTTTTTCTCTGTCGCGTGTAGCAGCCTCTGCTCCGCGCGGACAGAAAGGAAATACTTTTGCTCCGGTCTTTTCTCCAGAACGTCCGATAATGTATATACGCTCCCTGTGCTGCGGAACGTATGCTGCGCTGTCAATAACCTGCCATTCTGTGCTGTACCCCAACTCTGCCATCGCAGCGATGATTGTCGCAAAAGTATTTCCTCTGTCGTGGGAAAGCAGTCCGGCGACGTTCTCAGCGAGTAAATACCGAGGGTGTCTGACCTGAGCAAGCCGCAGAATATCAAAGATGAGAGTGCCTCTCGTATCGCTGAAGCCCCTTCTGCGGCCAGCAGTGCTGAAAGCCTGACATGGAAATCCGAAAGCGTACAGATCTGCGTCCGGAAGATCTCCGGGAATAATTGTTCTAACGTCATTTGCATACCATATCCCTCTTTCCGTCGTATCTATACCGTCAATAAACCGAGTGGCGTCCTGCATGTTCATCTTTGTCATTTCTTCGCGCTCACCGGCTGTAAGCAGATACATTGCCTTGTAACTCCTGACTGCATATTTATCCGCTTCACAAAACCCGGCGCATCTGTGTCCTGCTGCTGTCAGTCCCAGATGAAAACCTCCGATCCCCGAAAAGAAATCCAGAAATCTTAAACTGCCTCCTTTATTATCATCAGACATCTCAGCTCACCTCATTTTCGCGGTTTACATCCATGATTTTTTGCCGTCATACCAATTTCACCTCGCTTTCCTGTTCCTCCAATTGTTCCTCCGCTGCTTCCGCAGCCGTGAGCATCCTGAAACTGTCATCAAAAGGCAGCAGTGAAAGACCGCTGCCGTTATCCCATCTCATTAAAAGAGCTGGCTGATCATCGATCCCTGTCACCGTTCCTCTAAGACCGGCCGGCATCCCCTGCTCATCATTGCAAAAGCTGCGCAGCTCGATTCGTGTGCCGACCGGATACTGCTCTTTCACCTTATTGACCCGCTCTTTGCTAAAGTTCATCTGATTTTTCTCCTTCGGCTTATAACTGACCGGACGCATAAACATGTCCGTGAGAAATTTAATCCCTCCGGCTTCGGCAGCCGCTTTAAACGCATCGTTCATCGTTTCATATTTTTTCTTAATTTTTTCACTGAAAAACGCATCGCCGATATGCGGAACGGCTCCTTCGTAATCTCCGGCAGAAAAAGTACCGTCATTTTCGATCCTGATATATACTCCGTTCTCGCCGCCGATATAATAAAAAAGACCCCGTCCGTTCAAACGGAAGATCTCATCCTCGGTCCACCTATTCCGGCTGCTTTCCGTAACCGCCTGCCAAGCTTTGAATTCTTGTTCATCCATCGCTTTCATCTCCGATAACTACATTACAGGCAGCGGTATATATTTGGTTTTCCTTTACCATCTCAAAGTCCTCCCATTGTCATACCCTGTTCGGGCGGTTTCTCCTCTGGTTCCGGTTGGGCATGTTCCGGGAACATCTCGTAAGCAAGATCACGGAGTTCACAGGCGGTTCCTGGTTCGATGCGGTCGGAGACAACGCACAGGGCAGACAATTCCTTATCATCCAGTGAGGCGATGGCCGAGGCCATTTTATTCAAATCTTCGAGCTTCTCACCATTCCAATCGATCCATCGAAACAAGTCAGACGAAACCGAGTAGCTCTCAACATTCACGAGCAGATTGGCGGCATCAAGTCCACCGCGCTTGAGAGCGCGTTCCACGCAGATCTGCGGCATTGGCAAATACAACGCCGTGATATCCGACGCCGGATCGGATCGCTGCTGCGCACCAACAAGAAGGACACATGGCTTGTAGATATATAATGGAAATTCCCGGCCTTGATACAGCCGTTCAAGCTCCATCCCGTTCAGATAGACGACACCGTGCGGCGTGATCTGTCCATCTTCATTATGGATCAGGTCAAGCGCAACACGTCTAAAATCCACACGATCATGATCGCTGACCGCTATGCCGCCGCTATTTTTGTTCATGTAATGAGCTTTCCCAACGGCATACAGATCCGAGAAATCATCTATCACCGTAGCCTGTTCGCAGAAGGAAAGATTGATGAAACCCTCAATACCGGTAATCTTTGCGGCAACAGCCGCGCCCTCAAACCGAACGTCCTCCGACAGACAAAAACTGTCAAACCGTTTGGCAAGATAGTCCAGTTCGTCCACGTTGACTTCGCTGCCCACAAGTGCCATGAGGCTGTCATAGTCGCTATAAATCTCTTCGACATAGCAGTCACGTGCAAGGGCATCCCCTGCATCGATGGCATCAAGCTTCCGATAGGTATCCTCATAATCTTCTATCGGAAATGATACCGTCACAGGAGCGGCATCACGCTGATTTGTACTAATTATTCTCACTTCCATCACAGATCCCATATTCGTCCTCCATTTTTAGCTCATTTCCATTGCCGGGCCGGATTGCTCCTGCCCATATTCGGCAGCGAATTCTTCGAAACTGACGTTTTCCCCAATGAAATTCAGTCCTCTGCCGATGCGTCTGTATTGTTCATCGGCTTTTTTGAACTTCAGCGGTTCTGTCATAATGACGGTACCGGCATGATTAGCGCCGACAAAAGGTTCAACGGCAACAGGGTTTCCGCTGTCACCATGCCGCAAGTCATAGACGAAATAACCTTCCGGTACGGAATCGCGATCTATCCTTGAATTGGTAAACAGCGCCGTTTTGCCGAATAGTTCTACAGTTTCAAATTCTGCTTCCAGTATGTTGTCGCTCATATCCTTTTACCTCATTTCCATTTCCGGGCCGGATTGTTCCTGGCCATTTTCCTCTGTCATATCTTCCGGGAACAATATAGGGCCGCCGTCTTTTCTGGAGAGCATCCCATAATTTGTGGACACCACATTGTTCTGCTCCATGAGCGCCTTGCCATAACTCTGTAAATTCACATATTCCGTGATATCCACACCGTTTTCTGAGGCAGGGAACTTCTTGCACAACTCCTTCTTGGCGTAATCCGTGAACAAACAGCATTCCGCATCAAGCCTGTATTCGTAGATTTCATCCGTCAGCCGGATCGCTGTTTCCAAATCCTCACAGCCGCTTGCTTCAAGCAATGCCTTGTACTCCGGTACACAGCCATTCCTCTCGATTTCAGCAAGTTTCAGAGCGAAGCGTTCCGCATCGTTATAATCTCCCGCCTCATCGATCCACTTCCTCGCAGTGGGAATCAGACAGTCAGTGCAGCGGTAATTGCATTCCTCCAGTCTTTTGGCATCCACAGCGCTAAGAGCTATCTGTAATCTTCGGTCCGAAAGAGGAAATTCCAACTCGACAGTCTTTTCATTGCAAGAGAGTTCCAATACAACCGGCACACCAATGTGGTTGAAATATACCGTTTCGCCGGGGTAGTAAGCGTCCTCGATCTCTCCGTCCCACTCCAGATAGAGCCCTGTGTCGGTAAGTACACCGCCCGTACCTTCCCGATGCTCTTTGCCGAGCAGTGCCAGCATTGCATCGGCAGGCCGTCCATTATCCATTCTGTCGTTGACGGCAAGCGCGTCCATTTCAGCGAGAAGGTCATTTTCATAGAGAACTTCGCCAAGCTCTGCATCGCTGGCAATGTTGGAAGCAATCATACAGCGGCTGGTGCTGAAAGTCATATTGATCAGCCGGGACACAGGAATGTGACTACCGTTTCTTGCCGCATCCATCCTGACCAGCCCTTCAAAAATGTCCAATTCATCCGGGATGTGTTCCTGCAACCGCGACGCAAGCAGATTTAACTCGTAGATATTTGTGCAGTCTGCGGTGTGTGGTTTGAGCCAATTCTTTTCACAGTACAAAATATCGAAGTAATCAAGCTCTTTAGCATCAGAGGCATGCGCTCTCTGGAGCGCGTCGCTAAATTCAGCCCATGTCGCCGGCAAATCCAGTTTCGCATAAGCACTTTCCCCAAAGTTTCCCTTGTGTCCGATTTCCACGCTGAATTCTTTCACAGGTTCGTTCCTCCCATCTCAACTACGCCAAAACGCCTGATTATGAACGCACTGATAAGCAGCCGGAACAACTCATCGTCCACGATCTCCCTGTTACACAAGTCCTCCGGTTTCATGCGGTTCCCGCCGTAATACAAATCTTTGGCCGATTGGTACAGGGTATATTCATCCATTTTCAGGCGTGAGGCTCCGATATGCCCAAAGTAGACAGAGCCATCGCGCACAACGTGACGCGCCAGTTCCCAAAGACCGGGGCTTGCGCTTAAAAGAAAAACTGCAGCGGCGAAAGGCTTGCTCCCTTCATGTCCGAAGATGGCTTCGCACATCCTTTGCCGGTGTTCCTCATTGATATATATTTCCGTTTTCTGCTTGGTGAATGACGTCCGCACACGCCGGGTCAGATTTTGGATCGCCGCGATTTCAGCGAACAGCCCGGCCAATTCCCACAGCGTCTGGTTTCCTGTCCGCAGCCGTTCCTCGCAGCGGTCACGACAACCAAACATATGACCTCCACCGGGTCGCTTGAAGTTCGGGATGCTCATCATCTGCCGCTCCATATCAGCGAGCGGAGTGTCGCCAAAAAAGGTTCTTGCCATAGTCTTGCACTTCCTTTCTTTGCCGTAACGCAAAAAGAGGGAGGGGAGTCTTAAAATTCAGGACTCCCGTCCCTCTTACCTATGATTCGGTTATTTTGTTTTACTCGGAATCGGCTCCGCTATTGTCTGCCAAACAATTGACGGATAATCGATGAATACGTTTTGTATATAATAGAAAACCCATTGGTTTCAAAAACCCCAATAATGGTGCTGCGGGGGTTCAATTCCCGTCAGAACGGGGAAAATGGTCTTTGGCATCTACGGAAAGTGATAGTAAAAATCGGGGTCAAAAAAGCCGAAAACCCCTTGAAATTTAGGGGGTTTTTGGCTTGGCATCTTTTTTGACGTCCTTGTTTGGTGGAGATGGCGGGAATCGAACCCGCGTCCGAAAGCGTGTCCGTCAGGATTTTCTCCGAGCGCATCCTGCGATGGATTTGTTCGCCTTTTTTGCGCATCACAGGCGCGGCGCGAAATCGGCTATCCCGGTTGATCCCCTGCGTTACCGGGAGATGGCGCAGAGTTTTCCCTGATGTCGTCGCCGGATCCAGAACCTCAGGGTGAGCCCTGGCCGACGTCGCTGTGCGGGACTAAGCCGCTAGTGCGAAATTGTTTTGTGTTTTGCCGTTTAAAAAAACAGTTTTGCCGCTTTTTAACGTAGACTTCGGCAACTACGGCTCGCTTGTCCTGCTTGTGCACTCCCGTCGAGACCTATACATCCCCAGATGTGCAAAACAATCTATACATAGTATACTATATTTTTTTCTTTATTTTGTAATGTTGTTGCTGACAGCCTGATATGACCGCCAGTTGCTCAC
>JAISKP010000134.1 GCA_031260885.1 Eubacteriales Family XIII. Incertae Sedis bacterium | reverse complement strand
CCGGAACAGCTTGCGCCTCATATCAGCTATCCCCACGAGTTTGTATCCGTCAACGACATCGATTCGATCTACCGTATGCTTCAGAACGGAGAAATCGACGCGTTTATTGACGAAAGGATTGCCGAATCCGCATTTGAAACATATGAAGATGTGATCGTCGAAGATTTTTTACCGCTCATCTTCAATCCCGTATCTTTTGCAACGCAGAACCCGGAACTTGAGCCGATCATCTCCGTCCTCCAAAAAGCCTTGGCGGACGGCGCCATGCGCGATCTAACCGGTCTCTACAATGCCGGTGATCAGGAATATCTGAAGCACAAGCTGTTCACCCAGTTGACTGCGGAGGAGAAGGCCTATATTCAGGCGCATATCGACGGAGGCATTGCCATCCCGATCGGCACGGAATTCGACAATTATCCGGTCAGTTTTTACAACGACCGGGAAGCGGCGTGGCAGGGGGTCTCCATCGATGTGCTCGGCGAGATTGAAACCCTTACCGGTCTCCGCTTCGAACAAGCTTACGAGGGGCAGTTGCCCTGGTCAGACCTCCTGAATATGCTTGAAAACGGAGACCTCGCGCTCGTTTCCGAGCTGATCCGTTCCCAGGAGCGCGAAGGCCGCTTCCTATGGGCGGACACCGCATACCAGCGCGACTATTTCGCGATGCTGTCAAAGACGAAATTCAAGGATATCAAAATTAACGAGGTGCTCTATTCGAGCGTCGGCATCACGCGGGACACCGCATATGCGGAACTGTTTCTGTCATGGTTTCCGGATCATCCGGATACCGTGATCTATGATAATGCCGACGAAGCCTTCGCCGCGCTTGAACGCGGAGAGATCGATCTGTTTATGGCGACGCAGAACATGCTGCGCAGGGAGACGAACTACAAAGAGGATCCGGCCTACAAAGCGAACATCGTGTTTCAAAGGGAATATGAATCCCAGTTTGGTTTCAACAAAGACGAGGTCATCCTGTGTTCGATCATAGACAAGACCTTGGGCATGATCGATACGAAGGCGATCGCAGACCACTGGGCGGACAAAACGTTTGATTACCGCGACAAGATGATGCGCGCCGAAATGCCGCTGCTGTTCGGACTGGTCATCCTGCTTTTGTGCGTGCTGATCCTGGTAGCCTTCTTGCTCTACAAGAAAAAACAGGAAAGCAAGAGGCTTGAAGGGATCGTGCAGGAGCGCACGAGGGAGCTTGCGCTTCAGACGGAAGCCGCGCAGATCGCCTCCAATGCAAAGAGCGTGTTCCTCGCCAACATGAGCCACGAGATCCGGACGCCGATGAATGCCATTATCGGTATGATGCTGCTTGCCAAATCTTCCGATGATATGCAGCGCGTCGATTATTGCCTCGGGAAGATAGAGAACGCTTCCACCCACCTGCTCGGCATCATCAACGACATCCTGGACATGTCGAAAATAGAGGCGAACAAGCTGGAGCTCTCTCATGCGGAGTTCGACTTCGAGAAGATGCTCCAGAACGTCGTGAACGTCATTCATTATAAAGTGGAAGAAAAGCATCAGAACCTCACGGTGTTCATCGGAAAGGAGATTCCGCACACGCTGATCGGAGACGACCAGCGGCTGGCGCAGGTGATCATCAATCTTCTCTCCAACGCGGTGAAATTTACGCCGGATAAGGGCGACCTGAAACTGCATGCGCGATTGGAAGATGAAAAGGACGGTCTCTGTACGATTCGCATCGAAGTGACGGATACGGGCATCGGCGTCACCGAGGAACAGAAGTCTCGCCTATTCACCTCCTTTGAACAGGCGGAGAGCAGCACGTCTCGCAAATTCGGCGGCACCGGTCTGGGTCTCGCCATTTCAAAACGCATCGTGGAGATGATGGACGGCGAGATTTGGATTGAATCGGAATACGGAAAGGGAACGACCTTCGTGTTCACGGTGCAGATGCAACGCGGCACGTCCGATCATCAAGGTCATCTGAGTCCGGATATCGACCGCAAGAGCCAGCGCATTTTGGTCGTGGAAGGGGATTCGGATCTAAGGGGATACATTGCGGAAATCATTCAGGGCTTCGGTATTGCCTGTGATCGTGTCGGCAGCGTGTCGGCTGCGATCGCCTTGATTCAGGAGAACGGTCCGTATGATCTTTGCTTTATGGACTGGAACCTGCCCGGACTGAGCGGGCCCGCACTCGCGCAGCGGCTCAGCCAGGTCAGCGACGGACACGCCATCGTCGCGTTGATTTCGATTTCCGTTTCCGAATGGGACATGATCGAACGGGAGGCAAAGAGCGCAGGGGTAAGCGGCTATATTTCAAAACCGCCGTTCCCATCGATGCTGGCCGGCAGCATCAATGAATTCCTTGGCGCGCACGGTCAAAACGCGGCGGAAAGCGCCCGCGACAAGGTGGACGATTTCAGCGGTCACCGCATCCTGTTGGCGGAGGATATTGAAGTCAATCGGGAGATTCTGATGACGCTGCTGGAGCCGACGGGACTGAAATTTGACTGCGCGGAAAACGGCAGAGAGACGGTAGCGCTGTTTGCCGAGTCGCCCGGACGGTACAGCATGGTATTCATGGATGTGCAGATGCCGGAGATGGACGGCATCGAAGCGACGCGCAGAATCAGGGAAGCGGAGGCAAACGTCGGTGGGCATATCCCCGTGATCGCCATGACGGCCAATGTGTTCCGCGAGGACATCGAGACTTACCTTGCGTCCGGCATGGACGGGCATGTGAGCAAGCCGTTGGATTTAAACGACATTCTGTCGATGTTGCGGGAATATCTGGGTTAGCCGTTCTTACGTCGGCAACTAAATATAGGAAGTCATGGAGGTCTTTTCACAAATCTG
>JAISKP010000132.1 GCA_031260885.1 Eubacteriales Family XIII. Incertae Sedis bacterium | reverse complement strand
ATCATCGCCGGTGTGCTCGTGCCGTTTTTAACCAAGCGCTTCGACAAATTCAAAATCTTCTTCTGGTCGACAGTCCTTGCAACCGTGACCGGAGGTCTCGTCTACTTTGTGGGCTACGGGAACCTGACGCTGCTCCTTATCGTCGTAGCCATACGTGCATTTCCCGTCGGGTTCACGACAGTGCTGATGTTTATGTTCACGCCCGACTGCGCGGAGTACGGGCACTACGTGACCGGCGTGCGGGCGACCGGCATCGCGTTTTCAGTCCAGACGTTTTTTGCGAAATTCTCCGCGGCGCTAACCTCATCCGTGGCGGCGCTCTGCCTCTCGCTCATCGGCTACGTCGAGGGGGCAAACGCTGTGCAGGCGGCCGGCTTCAACGACAAACTCTGGGCGGTGTACATCATCGTGCCCACGGCAGGCAGCCTCGTCTCGCTGATCGCGCTGCGTTTCTACAAGCTCCGGGACAAGACGGTGCAGGTGATGACGATGGCAAACGCCGGGGAGATCACGCATGAGGAGGCGGAGGCTCAGATCGGCGGGAGGTACTGAGGGATGGCGGGAACGGTGATGACGATGGCTAACGCCGGGGAGATCACACATGAGGAAGCGGAAGCCCGGGTCGGCGGGAAGTACTGAGTGGTAGCGGGAACGGTGAGTGAGTGGATTCCGGCGCGGAGGCCGGAATGACAGGAAGATGAGAATATTTGGTTTTGGTGCGTAGGTCGGGATGACAGGATAGGGGGACGTGAGGATGACAGATATCGAGAAGAAAGTTAAGGATATCGTTTCGCAGCTGACGGTGGAGCAGAAAGCTTCGCTTTGTTCGGGTGCCGGATTTTGGCATACCGAGCCGATCATCGGCGCGGACGGCGCGGTCATTGTGCCGCAGATCATGGTCACCGACGGACCTCATGGCGTGCGCAGGCAGCCGGACGGGGTCGGCGATCATCTTGGGATCTCACAGAGTGTGCCCGCCACCTGTTTTCCGACTGCGGCCACTACCGCGTCAAGCTGGAACCGGGAACTGCTCCGGGAAATCGGCCTTGCTTTAGCGGAAGAATGTTTGCAGGAGAAAGTGTCCGTCCTGCTCGGTCCCGGGCTAAACATCAAACGGAGCCCGCTCTGCGGACGCAACTTCGAATACTTTTCCGAGGATCCTTTTGTGTCCGGAGAGATGGCGACGGCGATTACCTGCGGGATACAAAGCAAGGGCATCGGAACTTCCGTCAAGCACTTCGCCGCGAACAGCCAGGAGAAGAAACGCCTGACAACGGACGCTGTCGTCGATGAGCGAGCGCTGCGCGAGATTTATCTGTCGGGTTTTGAGACGGTTGTGAAAAAAGCAAAACCAGCCACAGTAATGACCAGCTACAACAGACTGAACGGTGAATATACTTCTGAAAGCAAGCGGCTTCTCACCGATATTCTCCGGGATGAATGGGGATTTGAGGGTCTCGTCGTGACGGACTGGGGCGCCTGTAATGACAGGGTCTTGGGCTTGACCGCCGGGCAGGATCTTGAGATGCCCGCTTCTGGTAGGTACAACGACACGAAGATCGCACGGGCGGTTCGTTCGGGTGAGATCGACGAGTCTGTATTGGATGAGGCAGCCGGGCGGGTCATCACGATGGCTCTTAACGGCGCGGAGTCGGTCGCGACAGATTACAAGTATGATGCAAATGCCCATCATCTGCTGGCAAGAAAGGCCGCCGCGGAGTCGGCTGTGCTTTTGAAAAATGAGCGTGCTGTCATTGCGGGCCCCGACCCGCAATCCAAAGGCATGGATCCCGAATCAGAGTCCGGGATGACAGGTATACTCCCGATTGGCACGGACAAGACCGTCGCTGTCATCGGCGCGATGGCGAAGACCCCTCGTTATCAGGGGGCGGGCAGCAGCAGGATCAACCCGACAAAACTTGATAACGCATGGGATGAATTGGTGGCCGTCGGGTTTTCGGCAACCTACGCTGCAGGCTATGAGCTTGACAGATCAAATAAGTCCGGAACATCCGGAGCATCAGGTGACGAGCTCATCTCCGAGGCTGCGCAGATCGCGGGCGCAAACGACGTCGCAATCGTCTTTGCCGGACTGCCTCCCGAATACGAAAGCGAGGGATTTGACAGGAGCTCGCTTGACATGCCGGAGCATCACGGCAGGCTCATCGAAGCGGTGGCGGCGTCGAACCCGAACACGATCGTCGTGCTTCATACAGGAGCACCCGTCGCAATGCCGTGGCTTGACAAGGTAAAATCCGTTCTACTGATGTATCTGGGCGGGCAGGCGGCAGGCGGGGCGACCGTCGATCTTTTGACGGGCAAGGTCAACCCAAGCGGAAAACTCACCGAAACTTTTCCGCTCAAAATTGAGGACACCCCATGCTTCGGAAATTTCTCCGGCGACGGCATCAGCGAGGAATACAGAGAGAGTATTTTTGTTGGCTACAGATACTACGATACCGTGGGAAAGGACGTCTTGTTTCCGTTTGGATTCGGGCTTTCCTATACTGATTTTGAATACGATGATCTTTTCGTATCCGGCGACCTTAACGAGTCGAATGGAATCATCGTCACATTCACCGTCACCAATACAGGCAATGTAGCCGGCGCAGAGATTGCACAACTTTATATCTCAGGTCCGTCAAGCGAAATGGTTTACAGACCGAAGAAGGAACTGAAAGGATTTGAAAAAACAGTACTTAGCCCCGGTGAAAAAAGAGCAATAACACTGCACCTGAACACGCGAAGTTTTTCATATTACAATGTCGCCCTGAACGATTGGGCAGTGGAAGGCGGACGCTATCAAATATCAGTCGGTTCTTCATCCGCATGCGAAAGATTAGTGACAAGCATAGAGCTTGACGGCGATGGTAAAGAGGCGCTTCTCGCGGATATGGCAGCGCACACGCCGATATACTTTACCGATCCTTGTTCTTCCTCCGTTCCCGATGAACAATTCGAAGCGATTTATTTAAGACCGCTGCCGCCGCATACCATAGACCCGGCAGCGCCTTTTAACGTCAACAGCAGCATCGACGACATGAGCCATACGTTCACCGGAAAGCTCCTGCGGTTTTTCGTTCCCAAAATCATGAACAAAATGCTCGACAAGGATGATACGGACGGCAGAGCGATGGCGGAAAGCATGGCCTTCGAAATGCCCCTGCGTGTACTGATGATGCAGAGCGATGATTTCCTGAAACCGAACGGCCTTGACGCGATCATAGCCTTAGCAAACGGACACCCGCTGAAAGCCATCCGCCGGTTCTTTTCGAAACCTGTGTGAACTTACGATTTTACGATTTGTAAGGGGTCAATCTTTCTGAAAGATCACTTTCACTGTTTCGAGCAGTTCGTCGAGCAATTCCTCGCTGACCGTCTCCACATATGTTGTGTTTCGCGCATTGTAATCAATCGTCACGAGTTGATCGAGCATGACGATGCCTTCCGTAATCGAATCTCTGAGCGCTATGTATAATGGGTAGCTGCGGTTCGTTGTGCTTATCGGCGCGAAGATCGCGATGTTTGCATAACGGCTGATCAATTCGTTGCTCAGGCAAATGTAAGGGCGATACCCTTTCTGTTCATGTCCACGCGGCGGACCGAGATCTATTCTGATAATATCTCCCTGTAGCGGAACGTATTGCGTTGACCGCGTTACCATTTTTCTTCTCCGACCGGATCGCCCAGGTCAAATAGTTCTGTCTTAAAGGATTCCCCATCATAATCTTTGAACAAATATTCCAGCGTTCCTTTTCTTGGTGTGTCCATCTTTGTGATTACGATACTGTTCTCCGATGCCGCTTCGATATACAATTCATCATGCTCCTTAATTCTGACCACCCGGATAATCTCCGCCGGAATCCGCAGCCCTTTGCTATTGCCCCATTTTGAAAGTCGAACAACCATGCCCATAACGCACCTCCTGTGTTATATGTAAGTATATACTAATTGTATATACATCACAAGATGAACTTCTGTCGCTTTGACGGGTGCTTTGACAGATCACCCTAACAGTCGATTCAGTTCCCTGATTACGTGTTTTTGGCAAAAACCATTGTCATTCCGGGCTTGACCCGGAATCCACATAAGAAGCCAGCGTGGATTGCGGCTCGGAGGCCGCAATGACAGTGCTTTCTAAAACTACGTGAACTGAACTAACAGTCCATTCAAAACGTCGGTTCTCGCAAAATCTACGCATAATCACATATTTGGGGGCTTAGATCGGTGATTTTCCTCAAGTTTTGCGAGAACTGCTGTCACAGTGAGCGTGGGCGAAGCCCGGAACACCCGTTCCCGTAATAGCGTAAAAGTAGCGATTCGGGGATCATCGGGAACGGGAACACCGGTGGCTCTTGTTCAATATTGTATATAACACCCCGTTACCAATATACTTATGATAGAATAAGACAAAAGAGGAATTTGAAAATGCCGACAATTAGTATGTTTTACGGAATAAAAGTTACAATGTATTGGGATGATCATTCACCTGCACATTTCCATGTTGAGTATTCGGGGCAGAAAGCCACCATACTGATTGAGGAAGGCGTCGTTGGAATTGGCTCGTTGCCAAACCGACAGTTAAAATTGGTACTTGCGTGGTGCGAATTACATAAAGATGAGCTTATGCAAAACTGGGAACTGTCCAAAGAGGGGAAAACCCTGAATCGGATTGCGCCGCTTGATTAGGGAGGATCGTATGAGCGATAGTAAATTCTTTCCGAGTGTGCTGCAAGCG
>JAISKP010000067.1 GCA_031260885.1 Eubacteriales Family XIII. Incertae Sedis bacterium | reverse complement strand
TTGATAAATGATCGGAAACTCATTTTACCGGTTTCCTGTTCCACATTGATCGCCTTTTCTTTACAACCGGTGAAGGAAACGATCGAGGTCACAATGATGATGCCGCCGCAGATCAGCGCTGTCACGAAGTAACCGTGTTTTTGAATCGACAGCGCGCCCGCAGGATCGGAATCAGCCATCGCTCTGGGAACCGCCGTCAGAACGCCGACAAGCAGAGGCAGTCCGATCGCGGGGATGCGCGAAGCGATCCTCGACCATGCCGTGATGGAAGCGCGCTCGTGAGGGTCGCGTGACATCGCAGGGATCATGCCGAAGTAAGGAACTTCAACCAAAGTGTAGCAGATGCCCCACAGGAGGTATACGATGGAGTAGTAGACCTGCTTGCCCGTGTCGCCGAAGTCGGGAACAAACATCAAAGCCGTAAAGATAACGGCCATCGGAATAGACGAAAAGATAAAGTACGGACGGTATTTGCCCCACCTCGTGCGGGTGTGGTCCGTCAGCGAGCCGAGGATCGGATCGTCGATCGCATCCCAGATGCGCGTGAGCAACATCATCGTGCCGATGAAAGCAGGGTTGAGACCCGCGACCATCATCAGAAACGGCATCAGAAAATTGTTTGTAACCGTCTGAATGCAGTCCTTTCCGGCAAAGCCGATCGCATAACTCAGCTTTCCCGATACGCCGACCTTGTCCTCCGGCCTAACGAATAATTGTCCCGTAGATTCAGTACTCATTTGTTTTCTCCTTCTTAAATAATACCTGTTCCTATAACGAAAATGAATTAAATATGATTGCGAATAGAAATGAATTCGCTGGCTTTTTCACCGGCGATCCTGCCGGTATTTATCGCAAATGAGGATGTGTTTCCGGACAGCGCGAACAGGTAGGTGTCGCCGTAGATGCTGTTTGCATCGTTTCCGGCGGCATAAAGCCCCGGTATCGTATCGCCGTCTACGCCTACGACCTCCGCACGGCGGTTGATCTTAAGCCCGCCCATGACGCCGTAGGTGTGCCTCCGGAACTTGGCGCAGTAATAAGTCGGTCCCTTGATCGGGATCAGATATTCGTTTTCTTTGAAAAATACAGGGTCGCTGCCGTGCGCTTCAATGGCACGATTGTATTCGTCAACGGTAGTGACCAATGTGCGGTCTATGCCCATCTCTTCACAGAGTTCTTCAAGCGTGTCCGCGACGATGATATCTCTGTTGCCCCGTTCCCAGTTCATTTTCAGGTATTCGTCGGGGTTCAGATCATCCATGAAATGCACGTTGCCCATGACGTAATCCATGCCAACCTGTTCATATCGGTCGCGCGCAGCCTGATCGAAGATCATGAATGCCGTGCTGTCCTTCTGTATCGAGATCGCATTGCCCATAAATGCGCCGTTCTTCATCTCGGCTTCGCTGATAAACCTTTCCCCTTTGATGTTGACGCAGATATTCTGCGGCTGCCTGAACCACGGCAGCTGCGCCGGTACGCCCCCCGGACCGAAATTCGGATCGGGTATGGAGGCGAAACTGTCGATCATGAGCGCCGTATGCGCCGCACCTGCTTCCCACGCAAGTTCAACGCCGAGCTTCGGTGCTTTCTCAGGATCGTCATACAGCATACCCGGGAACACGGTGATGTCTTTGCCGAGTTCCCATCCGGTCTGCGCCTTGACAAAATCAGCGCGCTTCCCTGTGCCACCCGATGCAATGATGACAGCGCCCGCATCTACCCGGACTTCGCCGTCTTCGTCTCTTCCGGTGAACCCTGTGCAACTTCCGCCCTTAAGCGTCAGATGTTCTACCGATGTATTCAGATGATAGACCGCACCGGCTTCTTCGCTGACCGGCTTTAAGAGATCCGTAATGAAAGGCGAACCATCCCTGCGAAAATGCCAGACATACATCGCACCGGGATAGTAAGCAACGAGGTCGGAAAACTCAACGCCGTAGCTTTCCAGCCAGTCCACAGTGCCCGCCGAGCGGTTGATGAACTCGCTGATCAGTGCCGCATCGACATAATTATGTGTGTAATTCATCCAGTAATCAAATATTTGCTTCTTCGTATAGGTGAACTGACGCTCCTTCTGCATCCTTGTACCCACCGCGAAGACGCCGTTGCCGCCGTTGCAGGAACCGCCGATCTTGCCGGACTGTTCAAAGACGTCGACTTTTACGCCGCGCTGCCCCGCTTCAATAGCCGCCGGGATACCGGCTGCGCCGGCACCGATGATCGCAACATCCGTGTTAATCGTTTTCATTATGTATTCTCCCTTATCGTTTCTGCGCTGCATTTCTGCCCGCGATACGCCCTGAATTTATCGAATACGAAAGTGCGCTCCCAAAGATATACTGTCCACAATAGTCGTTCGACTGCCAGCCTGCGCTGAGCACACCCGCGCAGTAAAGACCTTCTATTGGATCCCAGTTTTCATCGAGTACCCGTGTCATGTGGTCGATCCGCACGGGTCCGATCGTATCGACCGCAATGCCCATATGCATGATGGCGTAGTACGGACCTCTGTGACACGGCGCCAGATATCGTCTTTGCTTGTTAAAATCCGCATCATAGCCGTGTTCGCAGTAACCGTTATAGGTATCTATTTCTTCCGTCAATTCCTTTGGATCGCAGCCGATCCATTTTGCTATTTCGTCCAAAGTATCTGCGATCTTAATACTGTCAGGCGCTTTTTCCTGTATGTCCGACAGCCTCTTTGCAATATCGGGTATGGATCTTCCGCGCTCGTCGTCTCCTTTGCTGAGTTCGAATCCCTTGTCTCTCATGAGCTGAAGCGTGCCTGCATCGAAGATGGCATATGCACGCATATCCGGCTGCATCATCAGTGCATTTGTGCAGATCTGAAGTTCCGCGCCCGCCGTTTCCTCCACACCCCGCCTGCCCTTCTTGTTTACCCAGATCAGATAAGGTTCGCGGACAAACTCAGAAAGAAAACGTGGCGCCCTGTCCGAAGCGGCGCAGGCTTCTTTTATGAGCGTACATTCGCGTTCGAGCGCAGCACCGGCGTTTTTCAGCAATTCGATGCCCTCGCCGTTATTCGGCGCTTTAAACCCGCCGAAATGCGCTTCGTCGTAATACGGAAAATAGGATTTTGTCAGTTCGGTATTTGAGAGAAATCCGCCGGTC
>JAISKP010000126.1 GCA_031260885.1 Eubacteriales Family XIII. Incertae Sedis bacterium | reverse complement strand
GATCATGTTCACTGATAAACCCGGCATCCAGCATCCCGTTCGACATCATCGGTAAGAGTCCGTTCAGATTGATGCAGGGAGAAAGGAACGGTCTCGCAACAGGAGGACGATAATTCGTCCCAACGAGCGCAAGAACCCGATTCTTCGCATCGTTAAGCTGATATTGACGGCTCAAACTGACCCCATCGGTTGGTCGCATATATCCGAGATCAATGGCATCGTATCCGCTGGAAGATGTCTTCGCATTCCCGATCGTCATAAGCGCAGGAAGCAAATATTCGATCACCTCGACCGTTGTCCCCTTTGCCCGTTCCGCGGCGCGCATGATCGTTTCCTTTGTTCCGCCGGCTCCGGGGATCAAACCTACACCGATTTCAACAAGCCCCATGTATGTCTCACCCGCAGCCTGAATGCCCGCGCAATGCATGGAGATCTCGCAGCCGCCGCCGAGCGTCATAGCAAATGGTGCAGCTACAATCGGTTTATATGAATACTTCAGACGCAGCTGCATGCGATCTGCAGATTCCAGCATATTTTCTATCCCTTCGAAGTTTCCTTCTTTGATGGCTGCCGAAACAGCCTTTAAATCCGCACCGACACAGAAATTCTTGCCTGCACTCGTGATGACCATACCTTTCCAGTTCTTGTCCAGTTCATCGCACGCAGTCAGAACGCTTTCTACGAGATCCTCGCTGAGCGTAGAGCCCTTGGATTGGATTTCAAGACCCAGTACGCCGTCTCCGAAATCAAACAGAGCGGCATCTTTCAGCTGTGCAACGAGTTTGGATTTCTTTGTGCTGATCACATCATCCGGCGTTTTGATGAGAACATACTTCTTCTCCGTCATGCTGTAGTAGTATTCTTCTCCGTCCTTTTCGGTATAGAACGAATTGAAGCCGGCAGCCAGCATTTCTTTGACCCAATCGGCGATGGTTTCGCCTTCGGCTTCCATACGAGCCACGTATTTGCCGATATCCAGACCGTTCCAAGTACGGAACGGGCCGTATCTGTAATTGTATCCCAGCTCCATAGCGACATCGACGCTGTGAAGATCATCCGAGATCTCAGGCAGGAGGGATGACGTATACACAAAGTAGTGCTTCATATGCGTCCAGACCAACTGGGCGGCGACATCATCTCCTTCGAAAAATACCGTAAGCTTATCGGGCAGTGATTTTTGAGCCAACGCCTGCGTCAGACTCTCAAAATTGGCGGGGATCTGAGGCACATAGGTTTTTGTAGCAGGATCAAACATCAGCTTTTCTTTTCCCTGACGCTTGTAGAATCCCTGTCCGGTCTTATTGCCGAGACGGTTATCCTTCAACATCTCGTCAATATAGGCAGGATATGTGAGCACCTTTAATTCTTCAGGATCAGATATATTGTTGACCACGGTCTTCACGCTCGAAATTGCGATATTCAGACCGACAAGGTCAAACAGCATGAAAAGCGCAGTCTTAGGCCTTCCGATGGCCGGACCTGTGATGCCATCCACTTCGGAAATGGTCAGGTGATGCTCTTCGGCAAGGTTCATCAGATCCGTTCCCATGGCGACACCGACACGGTTTGCGATAAAGCAGGGGGTGTCATTGCAGTTGACAACGGTCTTTCCGAGCCGTTTGGTTAAGAAGTCGCGCAGAAAATCAAGCGCCTCCGGGAGCGTATCCTTACAGGGAATCACCTCTACAAGGCTCATATAACGGATTGGGTTGAAGAAATGGGTTCCGAACCAGTATTTGCGGAATTCTTCCGGTAAATCTTCGGCGATCCGGTTGACGGATATACCGGATGTATTGGTCGTTACGATCGTGCCCGGTTTGATATACGGAGCGACTTTCGCCAAAACCTGTTTTTTGATCTCAAGATTTTCTGCGACAATCTCTACGACCCAGTCACATTCCGACAGTTGATCCAGATCGTCTTCCAGATTGCCTGTGGCGATCAGATCGGCAAAATCTGCACGCATCAGTCCGGGCGGTTTCATTTTTACGACACCGGTCACCTTGTTTTGATTTACAATACGATTCCGTACTGCAGGACTTTCAAGGGTCAGGCCCTTCGCGGTTTCTTCGGGGGTCAGTTCCTTGGGGACAATGTCGAGCATAATGCTGAAAATCCCGGCATTTGCCAAATGGCTTGCCAAGCTACTCCCCATAGTACCGGATCCCACGATACCGACTTTACGAATTTCTTTATTCACTTTTTTCCTCCTGTTTCGTTAATATTGACCTTCAACGGAGTTACACCTTACCTTAATATCTTGCAACAACCATGCCATCTCTTTTTTATGGGCGTATGGGATGGTTTTGCACTTTTTGTTGTGCAAACTATGTGCAAACTTCGTACATTTCGCCGAAAAGAAAGTGCAACTATTTGCATCTCGAATGCTACTTTTTAAAAACAGGTGCTCGTTTTTCAAGAAATGCACTTATCCCCTCTAAATGATCGGGGAGCGCCATGCAATGCGCCTGTGCAAAGGCCTCCAGCTCAAGCGCTTCATCCAGGGTCCTGTCAGCATTGAGGTTCAGCAGCTTTTTGGTAACACCGATCGCAACACGCGGCAATGCAATGATTTCCCGTGCGAGTGCCTCGGTGCTTTCCAACAGCTGATCGTGCGGTACAACCCGATTGATCAAACCGATCCGCTCAGCCTCCTCCGCGGAGATCGTTCTCCCTGTGAATGCAAGTTCCTTCGCCTTTGCAAGTCCGATTGCTTTGGAAAGCAGATACGTACCGCCTGCATCAATTCCCAGCCCCATTTTCGCGAACGGAATCCCGAACTTGGCTTGATCGGATGCGATAATAAGATCACATGCGAGTGCAAATGTGCAGCCTGCGCCGACAGCAAATCCGTTCACCGCAGCAATAACGGGCTTTTCTATGTCACGAACCACTTCAGGCAGATGATTGACGGAGTCCAAAAAGTAACTGCGGCTGACATCAACGGTTCGCTCCGTCTTCATTGAGCTTATGTCCCCACCGGCGCAGAATGCCCTTCCGCTTCCCGTGATGATGATCGCCCTTACCGCTGTATCCGTCTTGTAACCGCGCATCAAATCAATGATCCCGTTTCGGATGTCATCGGTGAGCGGATTCATAATTTCGGGCGAATTCAGCGTGATCAATGCAATTCGATCCCGGACTTCTGAGAGTATTGCTTTGTTTTCCATCTTGTAATCCCTCTTTCTGATTTAGCTTCGGCTACCTTCCTATAACGACACCTTTTAGGAATAATTTAAAGCAATAACCATGCCACCCATTGCGGATGATGCCGCAGCCGTTTCAAACTGTATTGCGGTATCCGAAACTCTCCCCGATGCTTAAGCGGTTGATTATTGCGCACAGGTGTGCAATAATCAACCCATATCGTGCTTGAATCGTCGTATGATCCGGATCATCTAAAAATCTACGCAGTGCGTGCGGCTGAAAAAGAAACGGAGCGTTGCATACGGAAAATATAAAGAACATACTGTACGGTCAGGTTAACGAAATGGTGGAATACCTGAAAATAAGCGGGATTGACCAAATGATCCCGATGGATTACGTTGGCTTCGCAACTGTATATGACGATCATCATGTGGTGATAAACGGAGGCGCTACCATTGGGCGCTCGATGGATGAAAAACAGATTCAGCAGCAAATATTAATGCATTTCGGCGACATTCAGTCCGTAGGCACCGGCGGCAAATATTCGGACGTGATTGAAGAAGGCACTTTTAACATCATCATTACCCTGATACGGAAACATCGCAATTATTCCGCATACTTTATCCTCTGCAAAATGGATGACCCCTTTACAGAGAGAGATCTCCATACCGCAATTTTTATTACAAATACGGCGAATGAACTTCTGGCGCTCAATTACACGGTGTTACAGGAGAAACGAGAGCTGCAAAACCTGTATGACAGCATTCCCACTTTGATTACAACGCTGGATACCGAAGGGAGAATTGTGTCGCTTAACAAAGCCGCAGAGGCGATCGTCGGTGACAGGAAGCAGCATATCGGTCATACGATGCGCAACTTTTTATCGGAGGATAAATTCCAAAGATTTATGCCCATTTATAATGAAGCAATCAAAACGAGGAAGCCGATCGAATGCATGGTGAAATTTCATGCGATCAACGGAAAAACCGTGACAAACGAGATGGTCATAGCACCGCTGATCTCGCGGAAGGGTGAAGTGACCGGCGTGGTGTTCTACGGCACCGATGTCACAGAGAAAAGGGTCTATGAGAAGGAAATCGAACAGCTGAGACAGTATGCGCTTCTTGGAGAGCTCAGCGCCAATATCGCCCATGACATTAAAAATCCCCTCGCCGGCATACACGCTGTTGCACGTTTGCTGCAAAAGGGCTCCAGTGACAATGAAGATACCGTCGAACTGTTGGATGACATTATCAACGCAGTAGGCCGTATCAATAATACCGTTGAACAATTGCTGTCTTA
>JAISKP010000044.1 GCA_031260885.1 Eubacteriales Family XIII. Incertae Sedis bacterium | reverse complement strand
CATATTCGATTCGATGGCAAACTGACCGACATTGATGCCAAACCCACGCATGGAGCTCGCAACGATTTTATTGGTGTAAATGCAATATCCGTCGACATAAACATTCGGTATTTCATAAGGACCGGCCACCGTCAGGACACACTTTTCAACGGCATACCAAGCGAGCCCGCTGTATGCGCCTGCATCATGCCAGATGATCACCTTGCGTGCAACGATCCGACCGTCATTCATGACACCGTCCGTCACGCTAAAGCGCCATGGTCCACGAATCGTGGAGTGCAGCATTTCTTCTTCTCTTGTCATATGGAAACGCACGGGGCGGTGTGACTTCAAGGCGAGCAACGCTGCGATATGATCGGTGTGAATCGCATTTCGACCGCCGAAACTGCCGCCGAGCGTTCCGCCTTTCATGACCACCTGATTGGAAGTCAGATGCATGATCGCCGCGATCTGCGCACCCTGTTCAAAAGGTCCTTGATTGTTTGTATAGATTGTCAGTGTACCGGTTTCATCGATATATGCCAGTGATGCACCGGTCTCCATCGGCGCATGTTCCTGCGGTGGGGTATCATAATAACCTTCAATAATATGATCCGCTGACGCGAGCGCCTCATCGATATCATCCCCATAACGCAGCCTGCGGTACGGCGGATACGGCGGACCGTCAAACAGATGATAATTGCCTTCCGGACGCACCTGCGGCGCACCATCTTTTACCGCTTCATCTATGTCAAAGACGGGATCTTTTTCCTCTATTTCATATTTAATTTTGCTGCAGGCGTATATTGCTGTTGCCTCGTCCACAGCTGCAACGGCAGCGATGATTTCACCTTTTCTGCGCAGCAGCCCATTGTTTATGACCGGTTCATCCGTTTTAAGACCAAAGAGATTCAGCCCCGGGATATCCTTTTCCGTGATGATGGCGACGACGCCCGGTATTTTTTCTGCTTCGCTGGTATCGATGCTCCTTAAATATCCTGCGTGCACATTATGCCGAAGCACTTTTGCATGAAGCATGCCCGGCATGGCGCGATCGGATGCATAAATCGTATTGCCCGTCACATGACCGAACGCGTCCATCCTCTGGATTTGTCCGCCGATGTACTTTCCTTTATAAGATTTCTCCATGTTCACGCACCTCTCTTCGGCAGGGGACCGTAGTTCCCTTCGGCGACGGCCATGATCGCCTCAATGTACTGGTTGTAACCCGTACATCTGCACAGATTGCCGCCCAACGCTTCACGGATTTCAGGTTCCGACGGATTTTCCGCCGAACTCAAAAACGCGGATGCCGCCATAAGCATTCCCGGCGTGCAGTATCCGCACTGCGGCGCATTAAAGTCGATGAACGCTTTCTGCAGTGGGTGCAGATCTCCGCCGAGAAACAGACTCTCGAGCGTGTTGACGCGGGCACCTGTGGCTGTCGCCGCAAGAACGGTACACGCCTTTGCTGCCCTGCCGTTGAGGTGAATCGTACATGCGCCGCAATCCCCATGATTGCAGCCGCATTTTAAGCTCGTGATCGACAGTCTGCCACGCAGCACGTCGAGAAGGGTTTCATCGCCATTGATCAGAACCTCTGTATCTGCGCCGTTTAATTTGAAGGTTAGTATTTGTCCCATGCTTTTCCTCCCTCCTCTACTCAGCGGACTGCAGTGCTTTTGCAAGCGCCCGTTTCGTAATGACCGACGCCATCCGCTTCCGGTACCATGCCGTGCTCCGCACATCGTCTATGGGCGACACCGCTTCGGCAGCGTATGTTCCCGCAATTTCAAAATTCTCTTCCGTAGGTTCCTTCCCGCACAGAAAGTCCTCTGCCGCCAAGCAGCGAATCACTGTCGGGCCTGCGGCGCCGATGGCAATCCTGACGCTGCCCAATTCATTGTTTGTGATCACATCGTCCTGCACATCGATCAGAACTGCCGCATTGATAATAGACAGTGTTTCCGTCTTGCGGCGACCCATCTTGATGAAGGCGCCTTTCTGCTTCTGAATGGGTACGATGATCTCTTTTAGAACTTCATCCGCATTGCGCGCGGTCTTGCCGGGTCCTGAGATGTAATCGTCGATTCGGTGATTCCGTGATCCGTTCACGGATGCGGTCACAACGCTCGCGCCGAGTACGTACAGCGCCGGCAGACTGTCGCCGGCAGGTGATGCATTTGAAATATTGCCACCGAGCGTTGCTGTATTTCTGATCGTAAGTCCCGCCATCTCGCTGAGTGCCTCTACAAGCAGCGGCGACTTCGCACGCACCAACGCACTTTCTAACAGTTCGGTAATCGTCACCGCTGCACCGATGATGATATTGCCGTCTGACTCCCTGATATCGTTCAGCCCTGCGCTTCCGATATAGACGATATTCTTTTCGGGCAATCCTTCCCGCCCGAAACCGGGAAACGCCATGCCGGTATTATTTTTATTCCGGGTCATCCGCGGAACGAGATCGCTTCCGCCCGCAACGATGCTCACGTTCGGCAAATTTGCAAGCAAATTCAGCAACTCGGCGAGACTTCCCGGTGTATGAACGCTCACTCCACTCATGGTTCACTCCTCCAAACAACGTGCGCTTCGCTTATCCCCATGCAATCTCGAGAATGGCTACGATGTCTTTCCATCCAAGCACTTTCAGGCCGCCGATGCCGACCTCTTCGCCCTGATCGGCTCCGGTCAGACGCTTTGCAATAAATTCAAAATCATCCTTGTTCGGAACACCGAGTTCCGCAAGGTTTTTCGGCAATTCCAGTTCTTCAATAAAGGATTTCAGACGCTCGATGCCCTCGAGAATCAGTTCTTCAGGCTGTCTGTAACTGCCCTGAACGCCCATGACGTTGACTGCCCATTGTACAAACATTTCCGGATTCTCTTTATATACATACTGAATCCAGGCCGGCGTCAGAACCGCAAGAGAAGCGCCGTGTGCGACGTCGTACATACCGCTGAGGAAATTGCCGATTTTGTGACTCGCCCAATCCTGCACCCGGCCAATGCCGAAGAGATCGTTGTGGGCAAGCGAACCGCCGAAGCCCACCTGACACCAAGACTCATAATTGGTCGGTTCCGCATAGACGATTCGTCCGTGCTTCATGATGACACGCAACGCTGCTTCCGCCATCGCATCAATCAAATCCGTATCTTTTGTATTTGTAAAATAACGTTCAAAAATGTGACTCATCATATCGAAGACGCCGTTTGCAATTTGTTTTTTTGGAAGCGAATAGAACAGTTCGGGATCGAGAATGCTGACCGCCGGCTTGAGCAGCGCGTTTGCGAGCACGATCTTTTCCTTTGTATCCTGATTCGTAACGACGCTGGAACCACCCGATTCACTCCCGGTAGCCGGCAATGTAAGAATTGTCGCAACCGGCAGCGCCTTGACCAATTTCTTCTGATCTACAAAGAGATCCCATACATCCCCGTCATAGGGAACACCCGCGGCTACGGCCTTTGCCGTGTCGATGACGCTGCCACCGCCGACGCCCAGCACGAGATCAACGCCGTGTTCGCGGCAAAGTTCAATCCCTTCCCGGACAAGCGTTACACGAGGATTTGGAACCACACCGGGAAGCTCCACGAATTCAACACCGTTGTTTTTCAAGGATTCTGTCACGGTATCATACAAACCGTTCATCCGGACGATCTCACCGCCGTAGTGGGCAAACAGGATTTTCTTTGCAAGCGGCTTTAACAGCTTACCGATGTTATCGCGTTCTCCTTTTCCAAAGACGATCGACGTTTGCAGTTGAAACTGAAAATTGTTCATTAAAATACCTCTTTCTTCGAATGCTTGCTACGCGCCACTATTTTTCCTCGGAATGCTTGATTGCGACCAACAAATCGTCGTTCTCTCCCTCCGAATTCCGCACACAATCTTCATCTTCCACGACGGCAACCGCCCTTATCGGAGACCCCGAACCACCGACGATCTTCAGCGGAATTCCTATAAACTGAAACCGCTTATTGACCAACGGTCTCATATGTATCAGATTTTTCATGTGAATCAGCCCATTTTGTCTTGCGGCAAAATGGGCAGGAAATGTATGATCTCCGTTTATATCGATGCTCGGTACATCGATGCCCAAACTCTTCACCCGTTTGCGGACAATCCAGCGAACCGCATCGGCATCCAAAGGCGAGTAGACCAGATCGCGCCGCGTCGGACGGTGCGTCTTTTCGCAGTACGATGTGTAAATCAATAAAATAT
>JAISKP010000037.1 GCA_031260885.1 Eubacteriales Family XIII. Incertae Sedis bacterium | reverse complement strand
GAGGCAGCGTCAACAGAATATATTATCCTGCGGGAACGTTGCTGGAGAGGAAAATATATTTCACAACAGGAAAACGCAACAAATTTGGAGTAATGTACGGGTTTGTCCCCTTTTTTGGCACCGAAAGCGGGAATAAAGGGGACAAACCCGTACATTACTCGATAAATGTTACGTTTTCGCGTAGGATTTTTTAATTGCGTCTTTCCCCTCTAGGTAGGCGAAGCCATTTCGCTACATTCATGCGCACTTCGTTCACGCTGACGGGCTTAACTAAATGACATTGCCCGTGAACTGTAACTAAACGATTCTAGATAAATAATTATCGATATCTAAGAGCTGCGTTATCTAAGGCTTATCAACTGAACAAGCGAATATCACATAATTACGTTTAATAATGTGATATTTAACACAAAAATCCGATGTTTTATGTGATATTAATCACGAAAATGCGATATTTGAAGTGCTTTATATCACTGTTAGGATTTAGCGTTCTGTATTAATTCACTATTTATGGCAGAAGCCTATCCATTCCTGTGAGTTATGGGAAAGCGGAATAACGGGAACTGGCTATTATGAATGCGGTGCTCTATAATGGGGCTAAAGTGAGGTTCGTGATAATGAGTATGGCGGCTAAGAACTATTCATTTTCCGTCAATGAGTGGTAGTAGGAGACGATTCTATCGTAGAAGAGACGACTCGCGGCGGACTTGTAATGGGTCGCATGTACGCCGATCCCTATGGGCAGTGGCGACGGGGCTCCGATCACCGGAATATTGATCAGCGCCGGACTCATACCGGCTCCTACATGATCGGCGATGACGCCCATTGTGGTCGACCGGTAGATGAGCATCACGGTATGTTCGAGATCGTACAGCAGACTCGCAACGTCGGATTCATGACCTTCATATCGCACACGTGGTGTGAATCCGGCATTGTAACAGATTTGGTAGAGCGCACTGTGCATGTTGAGACTCAGGTCGCCGGCGATGAAAGACTCGTCAGCGAGATCCTTGAGCCGGACAGATTCAAGACCGGCCATAGGATGCGAAGGCGGAACAAGGATGGATAACTGTTCGTTATACAGCGGTTGCCACACGATGTCGGATTCCGATATCTCACCGCGGCTGACTACAAAATCTGTGGTTCCCGAGGTAAGCGTTTTGGACATCTGCTCATGTGACATTAGATAGCAATGAAGGGAGACGTCCTCATGTTCATTGAGAAATTCGCGGATGAGGTGCCGTATGTAAATCGCTTCGGAGACGCCGATGTGCATCTCGCCTCCGATACCGTTAAAGTCCCGTACTTCGCTTATTCCGCTGTCGAGTGTAAAAAGTGTCTGGCGGCATCGCGAAAGGAAAGCTTCTCCTTCCGCAGTAAGGTGTAAAGGTATGCTGTTTCTGTCAAAGAGAATAACGCCCAGTTCTTTTTCCAGTTTGGAGATTGATTTTGATAGTCCGGGCTGCGTGATGTGGAGTGTTTCGGCAGCTTGGGTGAAACTGTTGTGGCGGGCTGTTTCTACAAAGTATTGCAACTGTGACAATTCCATAGGTATCCTCCGATGATACATAAGCACCGTATTTGTCTGAGCAGATATTATATAACGAATTTGGTTTGATTGAAAGGAACGAAAAGATGAAGAAACGTAAAGTACTTCTGATGTATGCGACGATGACGAAAAATACTGAAAAGGTCGCGGTCTGGTTTCGCGAGACGTTTGAATATTATGGATGGGATGTGACCTTCCTTCGGATCAGTGCAAAGACCGACTGGGCAGACATGCAGGATGAGCTTTATTTCGATGATTATGATCTGGTCTGCTTAGGTAGTCCCATTGTTGGAGGTTCTGCACTTCAGGCAGTACTCAAAGCTTTTAGTTTCGGCGGAGGTGGTGCGCTTGAAAAAGAGGTACAGAGCAATCTTGATGAAAAAAAAGAAGACTCTTCCGCCGTTCCCGTGATGCCCAAAGGTGCGAGATGGCGCAGAGGCAAAGCACCGTGCCCAGGTATGCCCAACCATGAAAATGTCAGACCGCTCGGCATCGTGTTCACGACTTACGGCGGCGGATTTTATGGTTCCGTTGAATGCATGGCTACATTGGAACAGTTAAAACTCTACCTGGTTACGCATGATATAGATGTGATCGGCAAATTTTCCTGTGCCGGCAGGGAAACAGGACCTGCGGGTTATCCGGTAGGCGTCAAACCGAAGGCAGACTATGTGCCGGGACACAAGAACGACGGCCCCGATGCGGACATAGACGACGCCGTTCTTTACACGCTTGGTGACGGTACACAGGTTCCGGGATCCTATTTCTTCCACTATGACTGCGACAGCAAGCCCGGACAAAGAGAAGAGGCAAAGGCAAAGGCCTTCATCTCCGATGTTGTCGAAGATTACTTCATGACCTATAATGGCGTCCCGAACCCGCCGCTGTCGGAGATTCTTTCGATCAGCTAAAGGCGAAGGCAATTCAGTGATTAGACAAACAGAAGCAGTCGGAATTTATCAGTTAGTGTATCAAAGGAGGAAAAGTGATGAAGATGAATTGGAAATCAATGGCACTGGTTTGTATGCTTGTCGTAATGATGGTATTCACAAGCGCATGCGGAAGTTCTTCTGAGAAGGGTGGTGGCGGCGGCACACCCGGCGGAGGAGACACCGGCGAAAGTCCGGACAAAACCCTGACGGTCGGTACGCTTGATGCAGCCGATACGTTTGACCCGACGGTCAATTCAAGCAGCGGTCTCGGTTTGTCGCTGGTCTATGATACGATCCTGTACCGCGATCCGGAATCGGGAGAAATCAAGAGCGATCTGGCGGAGACCTGGGAGTTTTCGGATCCGACGACGGTTGTTCTGAATATCCGCGAGGGGATTAAATTTTCCAACGGAGATGATCTCACACCGGAAGATGTGATGTTCTCAATGCAGCGGTTCACCACAGTGAATACGCAGTTTGACCCCGGTTATGCCAACATCGATTACGATAAAAGCACGATTGAAGGGAATAAAATTACGCTGAAACTCATCGAACCGAACCCGGATTTTCTCCTGGGACTTTGCAATGACCGCTGGGCGTGCGTGGTCGATAAAAAATATGTGGAATCAACGGAGGCGGAGGCGTTCTGGGATAAGCCGGTCGGCACAGGTGCTTATACCTGCGTGGAAAACGTAGCCGGGTCTCACGCGACCTTTGCAAAAAAGAGCGATTACTGGGGAACGGCACCCGAATCCGAAACGATCACAATCAACTACTACCCCGAACTGACGACGATGATGGTAGATTATGAGAACAACGTGCTCGATATAGCGCTTGATATCGGAGAGAGTGAATACAATAATGCAGAGAACGGTTCTTATGCCGATACCGAGATCAAGATACTGCCGGCATATGACATCCTTTCGGTAGCATTGCCGCAGTATATGGAATGTTTCAAGGATATTAAAGTTCGCCGGGCCGTAGCCATGGCACTTGATGTCGAAGCGATCAATAAAGCAGTTTACGGTACGCTTGGAACGACAGCGGACTCAATACTGATCAAAGGAATAGAGTTTTATAAATCAATCGGCATTAACAAATACGATCCCGAGCAGGCAAAAAAACTACTTGCTGAAGCAGGCTATTCCGAGAACGAACTGGAACTCCTGATGCTGTTCCCGAGTATGCCCACCAACGACAAGGCGTCAGCAATCGTGCAGGCGCAGCTCGCCGAGATCGGCATCAAGCTGAACGTTGACAGCGGGGACTTTGCAACGGTTATTCCAAGACTGATGAACAACGAATGCGAACTGGCTATCTCCGGTACAGGTGGCGGAACCTACTTTGCGAGCACGATTTTCTCACTGATCGACAAGTCTTCGACGAATGCATCCATCCGCATCAATGATGACGAATTCAATAAACTCGTCGAAGAAGGCAATACGAGCCTGGATACGGCGGTTCGCGCTGAAGCTTACGGCAAAGCACAGCAGTGGATGTATGATAATTACTGGAACATTCCGATTTCATACCCCAATACCGCGACCTTGTATCACAGCAATGTTGATAATGTAAAAGGTATCGCTGCCCGTGCGATGGATCTGAAATTTGTGACATTCAAATAATTGTACATTTGACATCTGCCGGTGGGGGAGTGTATTCCCTTACCGGCACGGAGGTATTCAAAATGTTGAAATTTGTCGGGCGTCGGGTGTTGTGGCTTATCCCTGTCATGCTCGGAGCGATTTTCATTGTCTTTGCAATCAACGCGATCGATCCGGGTGATCCCGTATCGGCGCTCCTGGGCGGAAGTTACACGCAGGAACAGTACGATGATAAGAAAATAGAATTGGGATTAGACAAACCCTTTATCGTCCGGTACGCGGGCTACGTCAAAGACATTGTAACAGACGGAGATTTCGGGACGTCTTACACGACAAAGCGACCGGTGTCAACCGAGCTTGTTGAACGATTCGGCGTCACATTTAAGGTCGCCGTAATCAGCATCCTTATCGCGATTGTCCTTGGGCTGCCGTTTGGTATTATCTCAGCTGTAAAACAATACTCCATCGCGGACAATGCAGTCACCATCATTTCCCTCGTCTTTGCATCGATGCCCGGATTCTGGCTGGCACTTATGCTCATGCTGGCTTTTGCTTTGAACATAAAGATATTTCCGGCATCCGGAATAGAGGGGTGGAAAAGTTGGGTCTTGCCTTGTCTTGCCTCCGGGCTTTCATTCATCGCAACCATTACGCGCATGACCCGGTCGTCTATGCTTGATGTGGTGAGGCAGGACTATATTCGTACGGCACGGGCAAAGGGACTGGATGAACGAACTGTGATAGTAAAACACGGTGTAAGAAATGCACTGATTCCGATTATCACTACAATCGGTTTTCAGTTCGGTATACTCGTTTCCGGGTCAGTCATCGTCGAAACGATATTTTCACTGCCCGGACTCGGCACGCTTATGATGACTGCGATCAATAACCGCGATTACCCCGTTATCGAAGGCTGTGTCATCATCATGGCAGCATTGATTTGTGTGATCAACCTATTGGTGGATTTGGTGTACGGATTTGTCGATCCACAGATCATGGAACAGATGAAAGGTTCAAAGAAAGCGCGCCGTGCGCGTCATAAAACGATGGGAGCGCATGCCTTATGAGCGGAGATATCAAAACAAGTGACTCACCGGCGGGTGATGAACCGAAACGTGGCATGATGGAGACCGAACGACGCATTGATGATACGCGTCGGCGCAGTCAAATGCTTTCAATCTGGAAAAGGCTATGCCGCAACAAGTTGTCGATCATCGGAATGATTATCTTCCTCATCCTCGTCCTTGCTGCGATCTTTGCAAAGCAGATCGCGCCGTATGATTACTCTGCCCAGGATCTGACGAACGCGCTGGCGATGCCGAGCGCGGAACATTGGATGGGCACGGATGACTTTGGCAGGGATATCCTGAGCCGCGTGATATACGGCGGCAGGATCTCTCTTTTGGTCGCGCTGTTAGGAATCATCATCTCTCTTGTCGCCGGCGGTCTCATCGGTGTGATCAGCGGTTATTACAGCGGCACGCTCGACGGAATTCTGATGAGGATCATGGACGTTATTATGGCGATACCCGGTTTTCTTCTGGCTGTCTGCGTCTCAGCGGCGCTCGGTAGCGGTGTGCTCAATACAGCCATAGCCATAGCAATCGCCGGCATACCGGGTTATGCAAGGCTTATGAGGGCGCTCGTGATGTCGATTCGCGGCAATGAATATGTAGAGGCGGCGCGAGTCTGCGGACAAAGCGGTTTTCGCATCATGATCAGGGAGATTGTACCCAATACACTTTCGCCGATCATCGTAGATACAACGCTTCGAATCGGCGCTTATATCCTGATGATTTCAAGCCTTTCCTTCATCGGCCTCGGCGTCCAGCCTCCGGAGGCGGAGTGGGGATCCATGCTGTCCGCCGGGCGTCAGTATATCCGCAGTTTCTGGCCTATCGTCACTTTCCCTGGACTTGCGATCATGGCGACGCTCTTCGGACTCAACCTGTTCGGTGACGGTCTCAGAGACGCACTGGATCCGCGGCTTAAAAAGTAAACATTGTCCGTGGGTACGAAGAAAATCTGTATAAGAAACAAGGGAGCTGTCTGATGAGCCTTTTGGAAGTAAAAGATCTGACCATACACTATCTTACAGACGACGGTGACGTCTCCGCAGTCAACGGCATCAGTTTTTCAATGGAAAAGGGCGATACACTCGGGCTGGTCGGTGAAACCGGAGCAGGCAAATCAACCACTGCGCTCGGAATCATGCGTCTGGTTCCGAATCCGCCGGGGAAGATCCTACGCGGGGAGATACTGTTTGACGAAGAGGACCTGCTCGCTAAGCCGGAAGCCGAGATGCGAAAGATACGCGGAAACAAGATATCGATGATCTTTCAGGATCCGATGACGGCGCTCAATCCTGTGATGAGGGTGGATGAACAGGTAGCAGAGGTAGTGAAGAGACACTCCGGTCTGAATAAGTCGGATTCACTGAGGCGCGCCCTCGATATGCTTCAGACAGTTGGCATTCCGCCCGAACGCGGAGGGGATTATCCGCATCAGTTTTCAGGCGGTATGAAACAGCGTGTCGTAATCGCGATTGCGCTCGCCTGTACGCCGCAGCTGCTGATCGCCGACGAACCAACCACAGCATTAGACGTGACGATACAGGCACAGGTACTGGATATGATGAACGATCTAAAACAGGAATTCGGTACATCGATGATCCTCATCACACATGATTTGGGCATCGTTGCGGAGACCTGCGATAAAGTTGCCATCATGTATGCCGGGAAAATAGTGGAATACGGGTCATTGCGCGATATCTTTAAGCAGACAGCACATCCGTATACAATAGGTTTGTTCAATTCTCTGCCACCTGCAAGCAGCGACGTTAAACGGCTGAAACCGATACCGGGTCTCATGCCGGATCCGACCGATCTGCCGACGGGATGCAGTTTCCATCCGCGCTGTCCTTTCTGTCAGGAGCTTTGCACGGAAAAGGCACCGGAAGATAAAATAATATCGCCGGGGCATAGCATACGTTGTCACTTTTATCAGGAGCTGAAAGAAAAACGACCGGTCGCGGAGGTAGGCAAATGAGTGAAATGTTGCTTGAAGTTCGGGGATTGAAAAAGTATTTTCGAACGCCCGGCGGAATGCTGCATGCCGTTGATGACGTCTCGTTCACAATCGAAGCGGGTAAGACGCTCGGCATCGTAGGTGAATCCGGTTGCGGCAAGTCAACGCTCGGCAGAACCGTACTCGGGATGCTCGACGCAACTGAGGGTGAAATTTATTTCGAGGGAAGGGATATCACACAGCTGCGCGGGCATGGCAAGAAGGCCTTGCACCGAGATATGCAGATCATTTTTCAGGATCCGTACTCTTCACTTAACCCCAGACAATGCGTCTTTGATCTGATTGCAGTCCCGCTGAAAGTCTACAGGGAGTGCCACGGTAAGGATGCCCTGCACCGGAGAGTGACCGGGCTCATGGAGACTGTCGGTCTGGCAAAACGCCTCGCCTACGCCTACCCGCATGAGCTTGACGGTGGCAGACGGCAGCGGGTCGGAATCGCCCGCGCTCTTGCGCTCAACCCCAAATTCATCGTTTGTGATGAACCGGTCTCTGCTTTAGACGTCTCTATTCAGGCACAGGTACTTAATCTCCTGCAGGATCTTCAGGATGAGAAAGGCCTCACTTATATCTTTGTGACGCATGACTTGTCTGTCGTCAGGCATATCTCAGATGATATCCTCGTGATGTATCTTGGGATAGCAGTGGAGAAATCAAATACGAAAGAACTGTTTAAAAAGCCCCTGCATCCGTATACAAAGGGGATTTTAGCGGCTATTCCCGTTCCCGACATCGATGTGAAGCGGGAACGGGTACTGCTTTGCGGAGAACTTACAAGTCCCATCGAGCCGAAACCGGGGTGCCGCTTTGCAAATCGATGCCCGCACTCGGAACAGGCTTGTAGGCTTGAGGAACCGGTCATGGAGGAATTACTCCCGGGACATTTTGTTGCCTGTCGTCGCGCGCGCGACCTTAACGGAATATAGCTTCGATCTAATTAAATTCGCTGAACACTAAGGAATAATGATTTTTAGGGAGGAAAACAGAATGGCATATCGGGCATTGATCGTTTATTCATCTATCACAGGAAATACGGAGCAGCTTGCCTTTGCGTTTCGGGACGCACTTGAAAAGTATAAATTCAAGGTCGATACGGCGCGTCTGGGCAAGCATGATTTTAATGAGCATCCGACCTATTTTGAGGACTATGACCTGGTCATCCTCGGTACCCCGATTATGGCAGCGTTACCGCATCAGGCATTGATGAACGCGCTCGGTATGTATGAAAAACCGGGGCAACCGCGTTTTCGTCGTCCTCCCGAAGGTTTTGACGAAGAAAAGACCATGATGGAAAACGAAGAAGCATTGGGCCGTGATCCTATTCAGATGTTTGCTGAGGCATCAAAACGATCCCGTCTCGGCATCGTCTTTGTCACTTACGGCGGCTACCTCTATGGTCCGTCGGAAGCTACAGCGAGCATTGAAATCCTCCGGACGTATCTGGAGACGAAAGGCTGCTCTGTTGTCGGAGAATTTAGTTGTCCCGGCCGGGAGGTTTTTCACAATGCCGTTGACACGGTCGCGAAGATCATGAACATCGGCGTCAACGAGAGTTCTCAGGCGCTTCAGGACTTCAAAGACAACCCGAACGCAGAACAATTTTCAAAACTCTCGGATACGCAGCGCGAGATGATGGATCGCTGTGCAAACGACAAGAAGCATTGGCCGTTTGACACCATGTACGAGGTGCCTGAACTCGACGGCATCCCGGGCTGTATCTTCTGGCATTACGATCTTATGAACCGTCCGAATGAACGGGATTTGTCAAAGGCACGTATCTTCGCACAGGAAATAGCTGAGGACTATTTCATGACGGCGACCGGTAAGCCCAGAAATCCTGTATCGGTCTATAAATGTCTCGCATAAAAAGCTATTGCATAATAACAGAGAGGAATGAAAAATGAGTGGTAAATATCAGCTATTTAATCCGGGAGAATACCGGGATTGGGAAAAGGAAGAGGTGGAATTCCGTCAGGCTGTTTTCAGGGGCGATGTGAAACTCGGACCGCCTCCTGGTGCGGGGGACGGAGACGATTGGGGCTGGTTTCAGAAGCCTCATCCTTATACCGATGAGGAGATACTTGCATATAACAAACTGTGGAATCCCAGGGATCCGCTTTATACGAATCCAGCATATGCGAAAGAGCACGGGCATAAAAGTGTACCGGCATATCCGGGTTTTGCTGCGATGGCACCGATTATGACCATCCCGCCGTTTACGAAGACGATCGCCTCGAAATTCTATTATACGAACGACGGAACCGAGATAGAATATACGCGTAATATTTATGAGGGGGATTTTCTGCATGATGAAAACGAGATAGCGATATTTGAAGATCGTACAAAACCGGGTACGGATCTAAGAACCTGGTTCATGGGCGGTGAAAAAGATTGTGTAGATGAAAACGGAAAACTCGTCTATCACATAGGCGGCAATGTGAGGGAGTGTTACCGCAAGATCATAGACGGGAGCCAGGAGACGACTTTTTCGGAAAATATGGCATCATGGACAGCGTATTTCCCGCCCGGACACGTAACGACCGACGAAGATTTCGATCGTATGAAGGAGATCTGGGACGCAGAGCTTATCAGAGGTGACGATACACCGTTCTGGGAGGATGTTCCCGTAGGCTTTGAACTGCCAAAGACCTGTACAGACGGACCTGTTACCTACATGCACCTGATGTATTACCACAATATCGGCAATATGTCTATACCGAAACGGGAGTATCTTATGGATCCTGCAGTTCGTGCGGTGACGTTCCGTGACCGCTTCGGTTCGTATCTGGATGAGACCTCGATTCATTACGGCGGACGCAATATTGTGGGTGCACGTGCGGTTTGGTACAATGATACCGGAGCTCGGTTAATTGCCAGAACGCTGACGAACTTTGTCGGGAACAAGGGCAGGGTATCGAAATTTTCGTGGCGTTTCTTCCCTTTCTATACAGAACTCAGACAAGGTCCGCTCTGTGCGGATATGTTTAATAAAGTACCCGGCATGGAAGGCAGGGATTGTGACCGCCACGGTAGCGACGGTGACACATGCATCGGCAGGGCGGTTATAACGGATAAGTATGTCAACACGGCCGGTGAACACTGTCTGGAAGTGATGCTCTGGGGTGAGGATATGGAAGGCAATATCGTGCAGGGCTGTCCGTCAGAGATCGTTCTGCCTTCAAAATCGGAGTAAGATTATGAAATCAAAAAACAACTATCCGCATCTTTTCTCACCGATTGAGATAGGTGACGTTACATTTAAAAACCGCATATGGACGGCTCCGGCAGGCGTTCATCTGCTCTACGGGGCGGAGGAATATCCGTCGGATGCTGCGATCGCGTATTATGCCGACAAGGCGGTCGGTGGATCGGCATGCGTTGCGTATTCGTGCCAAAATATGGATATCGGGAGACACGATGATCCGATTCATGCAAATGACAATATCTTCGGGGAGCAGAACCATCGGTTTTATCGCCGTCTGACGGACGCAGTGCATTTCTACGGAGCAAAGATATCGTTGGAATTACTGGGCTTTGCGTACCATGAAATCGATGGAGAGGGTAACCGTATCAATTATTCTGTAAACGGCGATACAGACCCCGAATCAGGAGAAGAATCGGTCCGGTTCACAAAAGATGCGTTGGAAAGACTGGCCGGTTTATATGCCGATGCGGCCGAAGCTGCGGTTATTTGCGGCTTCGATCTATTACTTATCCACGGTGGTCACGGATTGATCCTGAGCCAGTTCCTTTCACCTGTTTTCAATATGCGCACGGATGAGTTCGGCGGTTCTTTTGAAAACCGTATCCGGTTTCCGCTTATGGTGCTCGAAGCGATCAGATCGCGTGTTGGCAGAAAACTATTGATTGAATACCGCATCTCGGGTTCTGAGTTCGCGGAGGGCGGATGGGATACGGATGATTGTGCGGCCTTTCTGCGTCTTACACAGAAAAAATATATTGATATAGCGCATATTTCAGCCGGAAGCATTTTCAACGGCACGGAACATATCATGCATCCTACCGGATTTTTACCATCCGGATGCAATGTATATCTGGCGGATGCCGTTCGCCATGCGGAAGGTATTGAAATCCCTGTACTCACGTTGGGTGGTCTCGGAGAGCCGTCGCAGATGGAAGAGATCATATCTTCAGGCAAGGCGGATATCATTGCAATGGCGCGCGGAACGATCTGTGATGCCCATCTGCCCGAAAAGGCAAGGTTACATAAATCGGAAGAAATCATCCCGTGCATGAAGTGCTTCCACTGTCTTGACTATGCCAGAAACACGGCCTTTGCCTGTTCCGCCAATCCGAGAGTAGGGCGCGAGTCCACTTTACCGGCTTTAATCAAACCTCCGAAAGAAAAGAAACGTGTTGTTGTTATCGGGGGCGGGCCTGCCGGTATGCAGGCTGCACTGACCGCAACGAGCAGGGGGCACGATGTCATACTGCTCGAGCGGTCGGACAGACTCGGCGGTAAGCTCGTTTTCTCGGAGCAGTCGGAATTCAAGTCCGACCTTAACCGCTATTTGAATTTCCTGATTGCAGGCGTTCAGCGCGCGGGCGTGGACATACGTACCGATTTTGAAGCAGATACCGTTACAATTGAACAATTTGAACCGGATGCCGTAATCGCGGCCATAGGCGCGGAAGCAAATATACCGGACATCCCCGGCATTGACAGGCAGAATGTCATTACGGCAGAGGCGTGTTATCAGACAGGAAAAGCGGGAACGCTTACCGGACAGCGATTTGCAGTGTTAGGCGGCGGTTTGGTTGGCTGCGAGACCGCACTTTATCTTGCAAAGACACTAAAAAAAGATGTTGTCATAGCGGAGATGACGGATGAAGTCGCATCGGAAGAATTTTGGCTACCGCGTTACGCCCTGTTACTTGAGCTTGAAGCAGCGGGCGTGAATTGCTATACTAAGTCATGCTGTAAAGAGATCACGGATGTCGGTCTGATTTGCATCGGTGCGGACGGAGAAGCATTTACGATAGAAGCAGATACGATTGTTTTGTCGGCAGGCATGAAGCCAAGACAAAGGGAAGCTGAAAGCTTTCGGGAAGCCGCTTTCGATTTTGCGGCAGTAGGTGACTGCGTCCGCGCCGCAAATGTCAGAACGGCTGTCCGTACAGCTTTTGATGCAGCATCGCAGCTATAGAGAACAAGAAAGAGAAAAAGAAAATGAATCCATACTACCCCGCCATGCTGTCACCGCTGACTATCAAAAAAACGACGTTCAAGAACAGAGTGCTCGCTTCTCCTGTTACCACGAACCGGATCGTCGATCACGGTTATCCGACGCCGGAGGGGATCGACGTCTACGAGACACGGGCGCGGGGCGGCTTTGCCCAGGTCACCTTTACCGAGAGCTTTGTGGATGATGAATTTGCTGCCCGTCATGAGCACGGACTCAATGTGTATGAAAAGGAGATGACGACCATGCACATTGAATCGATCCTGACTTTGACGGAAGGCATAAAAGCACATGGCGCGCTCGCGTCGATTCAGCTCAACCATGTCGGGGCGGTCAATCACCCCGATACCTGCCGGGAACACCGAAACCCCATCGGCCCATCCGCATTTCTGCGTGCGGACGGGGTACAGGTCGATGAGATGGACGAAGAGATGATGCGGCGCGTTGCGGACAATTACGCCAACGCTGCGGCAAACTGCAAGAGCCTCGGCTTTGATATGATCATGCTTCACGGCGGTCACGGCTGGCTGCTGTCACAGTTTATCTCTCCGCTTTCCAACCACAGAACGGACGCGTACGGCGGTTCATTGACAAACAGGGCTAAGTTTCCGATCATGGTACTCGACGCTGTTCGCAAAGAATGCGGCGAGGATTTCCTGATCGAATACCGCGTTTCGGGCGATGAGCGTGTGGACGGCGGTATGCAGATCGAAGAGACCGCCGAATTTTGTAAGCTCATTCAGGACAAGATCGATCTCATCCATGTCACATCCGGCATTTACCATTCTCATGTTGAGACCAAGGCGTTTTCGTCCATGTTTGCGCCGCACGGGTGCAATCTTGATTTAGCCGCTGCGATCAAAAAGGAAGTCAATATCCCGGTTGTGGCGGTTGGCGGTTTCAATGCGCCGGAGCAGGTGGAAGAGGCTCTCGCAAGCGGGCAGTGCGACTTTGTTGCGCTCGGTCGTCAGCAATTTGCGGATCCTGCCTTTGTCAACAAAGCGATGACGGGCAGGGCGGATGAGATCGCCCCCTGTCTCAGATGCTCCTGTTTCAATCCGCTGCCGTCTGACCCCGATCAGAGACCGACGCCGGAACTGTGGCACTGTGCGGTAAACCCGTGGTCCGCACGGGAACTAAGATGGCGTCAGGCGCCGAAACCGCTCGCAAGCCGGGATGTCTTAGTCATCGGGGGCGGCGCGGCAGGAATGTCCGCAGCCATCACGGCGGCGGAACGCGGAC
>JAISKP010000189.1 GCA_031260885.1 Eubacteriales Family XIII. Incertae Sedis bacterium | reverse complement strand
CGTGAAGGAGCTGCGCGAGTAAAATCGTCGTCGGGACAAGCGAAAGGATGAGGAAAAAAGCGACCTCTGCAGCACCGCCCGCATAGAACGGATCCGTGATCTTTTTACCTGTGAGTCTGAGAATGTCCCAAAGTTTTTTCACGCTGCGATTCCTTTATTTCACGATGACTATGATTTCACGATGGCTGCGATTCCGCCCCGAAAGCGTCCTGCTGCTCCAATGCCGCTTGGAGTTTCAGCAGCGCCTTTGCCCGGTGGCTGATCCCGTTCTTTTCGTCCGGCGTGAGCTGTGCGAACGTGCGCACATCGTCCGCGCCGCTGTCATATTCTGCGGGAATGAACAGCGGATCATAACCGAACCCGTTTTCGCCCGCAGGCTCGTGTGCGATATGTCCCTCGCAGACGCCGTCGCAGACGATCTTTCGACCGTCCGGCCAGAGGATTGTAATCACGCAGACAAACCGCGCCGTGCGTGCTGCGTCCGGTACGTCCTTCATCAAACGAAGCAGCTTTTCATTGTTTGCTTCATCAGCCGTTCCAAACCGCGCGGAATACACGCCGGGCGCACCGTCCAGCGCATCTACGACAAGCCCCGAATCATCCGCAATCGCAGGCATTCCGGCGGCACGCATCGCAGCATAAGCTTTCAGATAGGCGTTTTCTTCAAACGTGCTGCCGGTTTCCTCGGGATCGATATCCGGCAGACCTGCCGCGCTTCGGGATCGCAACGAAATGCCGAACGCCGCTGTTACAGCGCTGATTTCATCGATCTTATGTTTGTTTCCCGTCGCAGCGACGAGGACGAGTGGCGTAATCTTGGACATGATTTGATTTTCGATCTGATCGATCCCGTTATGAGTTCTTCATAATGACGCCTTCGATGATATCCGCGACGTCTTCACACGCATCGCATACGTCTTCCATGTAGTGGTAGGCCTCGCTCCAAGCCATCGCGACCAATGGTGAGATGCGTTCATCCGTAAACATGCGACGCACCGCCTGAACGTACAGGAGATCCCCTTCTTCCTCGAGGCGGTTGACCTCGATCACTTTTTCCTGAATTGTTTTGGATTTTTTGAAATTGTGGAATTCTTCGAGCGCCTCCTTCAAGGCGGTGGCGCATTTCACGATGATGTCCGCGAGTTTGACCGCATCCTCATGAACAACTCTGATGTTGAACATATGCAGTCTCAGCAGCACATCTTCGATCTTGTCCGTCACCGTATCGATCGAATCCGCCATCTGCATGATGTCTTCCCTGTCGATCGGCGTTATAAACTCTCTGGCGAGCTGTTTTGTCATGATGTGCCGCGCCAGATCCCCGCTGTGCTCGATCGAATGCATTTTTTCGATGCGATCGTCCAGGTCATCCGGATCATAGTCGTTCAGAATATCCCGCAGGAACAGCGCCGCTTCGCAGGAGTATCCGCTCATCTCGATGAACGCTTCGTAATATTTTTCTTCTTTCTTTGCCATTCGGACTACCTCTCAGTCGGTCGCAACGCTATTTTGATACGGACATCTTATTATATATTTTTTCAATATTGATTGCTACACTTATCGCGATATCGATCCTGCCGCACCGAATATATAAGGATGCGCTCGCCGCCGAAATGCGGTATGATAGGTGTCGGATGTGTCAGGCGCATCGTCTGCGGACGCGTTTTCGAAAGGAAGAATGGCTTGCAGGAAAAATTCGAATTGCGAAAAATTTTGAATGGGCGTTTTCTCGAGCTGTGTGACGCTTATATGCACAGTGCCGATGCGGCGATCGCCGCAAATCTGCTCGCGTCGGAGGCCTATGCGGCGGCAGACACGATCTTCAGCTATGTCGGTGTGAAAAGAGAAATTCGCACGTTGCCGTTGATCACGCGTGCGCTTTCGGACGGGAAGCGTCTGTGTGCGCCGTCGATCCGCGGAAACGGCGTCATGGATGCGCGCGTGATCGCTTCGATCGGTGACCTCTCGGCGGAATATCAGGGGCTTACCGAGCCCGCAAAGCACTGCGCGGTCATGAATCCGAGAGAGATCGATCTCATCATCGTCCCGTGTCTGAGCTGCGATCCGTACGGAAACAGGATCGGTTACGGCGGCGGCTATTATGACCGGTATTTGAAACAGGTCAGACCCGATGCCTGCAAGATCGTCGTGTGCCGGAAACAGCTATTGAGCGATGTGTTGCCTTTCGGACCGAATGATATACGAGCCGACCTGTATGTCACAGAGGATGGTCTTTTTCCTGTCGCCGTTCGGCTTTAGCCTTTTCTCTGGCTTCCTTCTTTTTTTTGTGCTTTTCTATTCGCAGCGTTTTTTTATCCACGACCGCCTCGGTATAGTTCACATCGAAGACGTTCAGCAGGAAGACAAACAGCGGCACGCCGATGAGAAGCCCCCATATGCCCAGATAACGTTGGGCGATGAGCAGGATGATAAACACAAAACTGACCGGAAGATGCACGCGCTTCGACATGAGCTTCGGGTTCAGAATGTAAGCTTCTAAGAAATGGATTACGACTACCATCACGATCACTTCGATGACCTTGACGAACCCGCCGACATTGAAAGCGATGAGGGAAAGCGGGAACAGTGAAATGATGACGCCCGCAACCGGAACGAGTCCGAGCACGAAGATCATGACGGCGAGACCGAGGATATTCGGGAATCCCAGAATCGCCAGAATGATCGCGGAGATCGCGGTATTGATGATCGCGATCGAGATCTGAACCTTCATCACCTTCGCGAAGGTGTGGCAGAAATTCACGCCGAAGGCGATAAAATATACATAGATGAAAGAGATCCGGCTCTCGCCGAGCACCTCGCCGAATTTGGAAATCTTGTTTTTCTCAAGCAGCAGCAGAAAGCTCAACGCAATTGCAATCAGTACGTTCACGCTGTTCTTCCCGATGTTCATGAGCAGATCGAGCAGCATGTAGCCGACGCGATCGATGTACTGGTCGATATCGAGCTGCTGAATGTAATTTGCGATGAAAGGATCGAGCGAATCCTGAATCTGAGATAACACCTTCTGCACGTCAAATGTGATGAACGCGCCCGCGATGTCCGTCGTCTGTTGGATGATCAAAGGCATAAACGCGATGGCGCAAAGACTGGCAAAAGTCAGACCGACCAGGTATACGAAGATGAGCAATACCCCATCCGGAATCTTCGCGAGCGCTTTCAGCGGCGCCCGCCTCAGCCAGTACCGTGTGATCTTCAGCAGATAGTAAAAAATGAACGTCAGGATGAAGGTGAAAAGCACCATATCGAGCAAAAACCATATGGTGAGCGCAAACAAAAGCGTCAACACCACAATCGATATGATCTTGCGCAGGAACTCCATTCTGGCGTCCCTGATTTCGATAAGGGATCGATCGTCCATAATCCTCTTTTCTTTATTTGATTGTGAACAATTTCACATTACAGCCTATTATACAGCACAGAATTGCTTTGTGGAACACAAGGGTATGTTTAGTTTGTATTACATCATTCGTCCTTCTGTTCGTCGAGTTCAATCCCGATATCGTTTCCGATGATGCGCCCGTAGGTGATCGATGACCTGCCGTAGCGATCTCTGATCTCGTCCATCGTGCGTTCCAGCCGCTCCTCCGCTTCGCCCTCCGCCGGATCGGGGCTAATATCCGTCCGAAGACCCGCATTTCCCAAGAAA
>JAISKP010000152.1 GCA_031260885.1 Eubacteriales Family XIII. Incertae Sedis bacterium | reverse complement strand
CGACGATCGTAGACGCGTCGTACCGATGGTCGTAACGGTTACCGAACATTTATGGTATAATAGCCGCTGTAATATAATCACCGCAATGAGAAGGAAGAACCTGTTGCAAGAGAAAGCAGAGCTGCGAAAAATACTGAATGCACGTCTCCTCGAACTGGATGATGCATACCTGAACACCTCAGATGCGGCGATCAACGCACACCTGATTGCGTCGGATGCCTATGCGGCGGCTCATACCATTTTCTCTTATGTAGGATTGAAAAAAGAAATCCGGACGATGCCGTTCATCATACAAGCACTCGCGGACGGAAAGCGCGTCTGTGCACCCTCGATCGTCGGTGCAGGTCTCATGGATGCCCGTCTGATTACAAAGCCGGAAGACCTTGCTGCCGGATATCAAGATCTCACGGAACCCACGAAAGATTGCCCTGTTGCCGACCCGAAAGAAATCGATCTGATCATCGTCCCGTGTCTGAGCTGTGACACGCTGGGCGGCAGAATCGGATATGGTGGCGGTTATTACGACAGATATCTGAAACAGACAAGACCGGACGCCTGCAAAATTATCGTGTGCCGGAAACAGATGATGTGCCCACCACTCCCTTTCGGACACTACGATGTACGCGCAGACAGATATGTCACTGAGGAGGGTCTTTTTCGAGTGACGCAGCCGCTGCGGCTTTAGCGGCTTTAGCCGCGACCTTGGCGTCGGACTTTGCTTTCCGCCGATTCGGCTTCTCATTCCGGGTGGCGGCTTCATAGTCCACTTCGAATATATTCAAGAGGAAGATAAACAGTGGGACACCGATGAGCAGTCCCCAAACACCGAGGTAACGTTCTGCGACAAGCAGAATGATGAAAACGAAGCTGATCGGGAGCGATGTGCGCGTAGACATGAGTTTTGGATTCAGGATATAGGCTTCGATCACATGAATCAGAATCACCATGATCAGCACTTCAACCACCTTGAAAATGCCGCCGATATTAAATGCGATGATCGAGAGCGGAATCAACGACACGATGACGCCCGCCACGGGAATGAGACCAAGCACAAAGATCATGACGCTGAGACCGAGAATATTCGGAAATTGTAAAATCGACAAAAGGATCGAAGAAACCGCGGCATTGATGAGGGCAATTAAAACCTGAACCTTCATCACTTTTGCAAAGGTGCGGCAGAAATTTGTGCCGAAAGCCATAAAATAATCATAGATAAATGCAATTCGGCTCTTACTCATCACCGCACCGAACCGAGCAATCTTGCTCTTTTCAAGCAGCAAAAGAAAGCTCAGCGCAATTGCGAGGAGCACATTCAAGCTGTATTTCCCGATGTTTGTAACCAGATCGATCAGCATGAATCCGACCCGATCTATATACTGATTGAGATCGAGATCCATGATGTAACTCGCGATCGCCGGGTCTACCGCCTCACGAATCTGGGCGAACAACTTTGTTACGTCAAAGTTGATAAATGCTCTTGCAATATCGTACGTCTGCGAGATGATCACCGGCATAAATGCCATACCGCAAAGCGTAAGAATCAGGATGCCGAACAGATAGATGAATATGAGCAGTGCCACATCCGGGATCTTCCGCAACGGCGTTCGGTTGATCCAGCGTCTTTCCAACTTCAGGAGGTAGTAAAAGATAAAGGTCAGGATGAATGTCAGCAGCACCATATCAAGCATGAACCATACGGTGAGTCCGAACATAAGCGTCAGCACGGCGATTGATATAATCCTACGGGACAAACTCATATCAGCGTACTTCTTCACGGGCATTTCGATATGCGCTTGATCGTCCATGATTCCCCTTTGCCACATTCCGGTCTGCATGTGAACAATTTCACAATATAGCTTATTATACAGCACAGAACTGTTTTGCGCACTACACAGCGCAACCTTTTATCCCATTCCACTGAAAGTTCAGAAATCGGCTGAAAGGGCGGCAACACCAACACAACGGGCACAGCCTGAAAAATGGTTCATTTACAAATAAAACGAGCGCCACTTTGGTAACAACTTCAGTTCCGTCCAAGCCGAAGGCGCGTTAACGAAGTTGTCCAAAGTGCCGCTCGTTTTATTTAAAGTAAATGTCCATTTTTTGTTGGGGTGCCCGCTGTGTTGGTGGTGCCGCCCTTTCAGCCGCTCTCTGAATTGTAACAATTACAGCGGTCTGATACGGACCGTTTCGCGGGATGCGACGAGGCTTTCGATCAACGCTTCGAGATCGGGAATGTTCGCTTCCGCCTCGAGGATCTGATCGATATGCGGACGCGTAGCCGGATGCTTCGGGAGAAAGACCGTGCAACAGTCTTCATATGGCTCGATCGACTTTTCAAACGTACCGATCTCTTTCGCCTTTTCAATAATATCTGTTTTGTCCAGCGCGATCAGCGGACGCATGACCGGCATCTTTGCGGCGGCATCCGTGCAGACAAGCGCTTCTGCAGTCTGGCTCGCGACCTGACCGAGATTCTCCCCTGTGATCATCATGTCGCACTTCGTCAGGTTTGCGACACGCTCGGCGACCACGACCATGAACCGACGCACGAGAATCGTCATGAGTTCTTCGGCGCAATGTGCCGCAATCTGTTCCTGCGCAGGCAGGAGGTTGATAACGTGCATGTCAAAACTCCCGCAGTACCCCGCCAAAATCCCCGCAAGCTCTTCCACTTTTTCGCGCGCTCTGCCGCTCGTATACGGATAAGAATGAAAGTGAACGGCTTCGATGGTCATGCCGCGCTTCGCCATAAGCCACGCGGCGACAGGGCTGTCAATGCCGCCTGATAACAGCACCATACCCTTGCCGTTCGTTCCAAGGGGCAAGCCGCCGAACCCTGCCACCTTTTCATCAAAGAGAAAGACCTCCCGTTGGCGCAGATGCACCGTCAAAATGACATCCGGATCGTGGACGTCCACCTTTACGGCGGGTCCGAGCACATCCAAAATGTCCGAACCGACCTGAGCGGCGATGTTCATGGATTCGAGCGGATAGGTCTTGTCCGAGCGTTTTCCTGCGATTTTAAAGGTCATCGGCGGTTGTTTTTCTGCCGGTACTTCTGCGAGTGCTTTCGGTAGCGCCGCGCGCCATTCGTTCAGCCGATCGCGCAGGTAGCCGGTCGCAGCATCCGAAATCGCGGCGATCTCTCTATCGTACAGACAGATCGCCGGGCTGACGGTCGCGACGCCGAATACGCGTGTGATCTGCGCAATCATCGCTTTTTCATCCGCGGGCAGTATTTCCCCTTCGCCCCGCACGACGATAAGACCGGCGTCGGTTTCCACGATGGTCTTGTGTTCGCTGTCGAGTTTTTTCAGCGCGTTGCGGATACGGTCTCTGAGAATGCGTTCAAAATAAGGTTTGTTCATGCCCTTCAGGGCGACCTCACCGTACCGCACGATCAGAATTCTTCTTATTTTAATTGCTTCATTTACGATCAAATCGCTCATTGTAAAGTCCTTTTACCGGCGTGTACCGACGAGATTAAATCTGCCGACCGCCCCGATCAGATGCTCCAGCACACAATCCATCTCCCCGATCTGATTGTGCCTACTGAAGCTGAATCTCAATGTACCCTGCGCTTCCGCCGCACTGAGCCCGATCGCCGCAAGCGTCGGACTGATGCTACCGTTGCTTCTGCTGATAGACGAGCAGGCGGAACCGGTCGAAACAAAAATGCCGTTCCGCTCCAGGTCGTGAACGATGACCTCGCCCCGCGTTCCGGGAAAGCTTACACTCAGGATATACGGGGAACACAAGCCCGGGGCGCCGGTCAGGGACGATTCCGAGGGACTGTTGATCCGGCATTCGTTTCCGAAATGATTGACGATCCGGTCCATAAGATACTTCCGGCAGTCCGCCGCCTGCTTTGCATGGGCAATCTGCTCTGCCGATTCGATGCGCGCCGCCTGACCGAAACCGACGATCGCCGGGACGTTCTCCGTTCCGGAGCGAACGCCGAATTCCTGTCCGCCGCCGCGGATCATCGGATGCAGTTTCTCGGGCTTTGCGGCATAGAGCGCACCGACACCCTTTGGACCATGAATCTTATGTGAACTGAGCGAGATCATGTCGACGCCGAAAAAATCACCCGTCACGACGTCGATAGGAAGTTTTGAGAACGACTGAATCGCATCGACATGAAAGCGCACGTCCTTCCCCGGCTCATTCTTTAAACCTGCTATTATTTTGACGATCTCGCGGATCGGTTGGATCGTCCCGATCTCATTGCTGACGTGCATGACAGAGATCATCGCAACGGTTTCATCCAATGCGCCGCGCAGAAAATCAAGATCTATCGTTCCGCTTTCATGAACGGGAATCCGGACGACTTCGGCGCCAAGCGACTCGTAATAGGCTGCAGGCTCCCTGACGGCGGGATGTTCCAAAGCCGAAATGAGGATCTTACGTCCGGGGATTCTCGCGGGACTGTGGAAGACGGAAGCGAACGCCAGATTGTCTGCTTCGCTGCCGCTGCCCGTAAACACGATCTGTCCGGCGCGCGCCCCCAACACAAATGCGATCTGATGACGCGCCTGTCTGACCGTGCGTTCGGCGTCCTGCCCGAGCGTATGTAAAGAAGAAGGGTTGCCGTAATCCTCCGTCATCATTCTGTACACGGAGGCGGCAACCTCTTTATTTACTTTTGTGGTAGCGCTGTTATCGAGATAAATCTGCATCACTTTGCATAAGCACTATTTGGCATAATCAATCGCACGCGTCTCTCGCAGCACATTCACCTTGATCTGACCGGGATATTCCAGTTCGCTTTCGATCTTCTTGCTGATCTCACGCGCGAGGAACACGATCTCTTGATCGCTCACCTCATCGGGTTTCGCAACGATGCGAATCTCGCGTCCCGCCTGAATCGCATAGGAACTTGCAACGCCCTTCGTCGTATTCGCAATTTCTTCAAGCTTTTTGAGCCGCTTGATGTAGATTTCGAGCGTTTCGCGGCGGGCACCCGGTCTTGCAGCGGAAAGCGCATCGGCCGCTGTGATGAGCACCGCTTCAAGGCTCTTCGCCTCGTAATCCCCGTGATGCGAAGCCATCGAATCGATGACCGTCTCGGTTTCCTTGTATTTTCTGAGCAGATCGATGCCGATATCGACATGCGTGCCTTCCACCTCATGATCGACCGCTTTGCCGATGTCATGCAGCAATCCTGCGCGCTTTGCCAATTTCGGATCGAGCCCGAGTTCACTGGCCATAAGCCCCGCAAGATGTGCCACTTCAACGGAGTGTTTCAGCACATTCTGCCCGTAGCTTGTTCTGTATTTCAGACGCCCGAGCAGTTTCACGAGTTCGGGATGGAGATTGTGGACACCGACCTCGAAAGTCGCCTGTTCGCCTGCATCCTTGATGATGTTTGCGACTTCCTTCTCCGCTTTCTGAACCATTTCCTCAATGCGGGAAGGGTGAATTCTGCCGTCGAGTATCAGTTTTTCCAAACTGATACGAGCGACTTCTCTTTTTACCGGATCAAAACCGGACAGCACGACCGCCTCCGGTGTATCGTCAATGATCAAATCAATGCCTGTGAGCATTTCGATCGCTCGAATATTGCGACCTTCACGACCGATGATGCGACCTTTCATCTCATCATTGGGAAGCGGAACGACGGATACCGTCGTCTCTGCCACATGATCTGCGGCACACCGCTGAATTGCGCCTGTGATGATTTCCTTCGCCTTGCGTTCGCCGTTTTCGCGGGCTTCGGCTTCGATTTCCTTAATAAGAACCGATGCTTCCGTACGAATTTCCTTTTCGACGTTGCTCAAAAGAATCTGCTTCGCTTCGTCCTTTGTGAGTCCGGATATCTTTTGGAGTTCATCATTTTGCCGTTGAATCTGAACATCCAGTTCGTCTTCTTTGGTCTGAATCGACTTCTCCTTGCGGGTGATTGACTCTTCCTTTTGTTCGATATTCTCTATTTTTTTATCGAGCGATTCTTCCTTTTGTAGCAGTCTGCGTTCCGATTTCTGTACTTCAGCTCTTCTTTCACGAACTTCATCGTCTGTCTCTTTTTTGATCTTGTGCGCTTCTTCGCGCGCTTCGATGATCTGTTCTTTCTTGATTGACTCGGCCTGCCTTTCGGCGTCTGAGATCAGGTTCTTCGCGGTTTGCTCTGCATTCCCGACGGTCTTTTCACTGTGCGATTTGCTGAAGAGATATCCAGCGACAAGACCGATAACGAGTGCAGCGATACCAACCACTACGGAAATCCATTCCACTTTTTTATCCAACCCCTTTCACATAGCACGTTAACGTAATAAAACGTCAATGCACCGAACATTTGCGCTGCGATTACATGCGGTGGGTTTCTTGTTATTACTTTTTACAGATTTATATATTATATTGTATAAAGTTGCTACAATCACTCCGACTATATTATAATGAGAAACATCCGCTTCTGTCAAACGATATGTTCCGGTGGCGACCGCCGGAGATACAACAAACGATGATGTTATGCGCACAATTTTAGACATGTTTCGGCGAATCGACTATCTGCTCATGCTCACGACGCTCCTCATCGGCGCGCTGAGTATCATCATGATCAATAGCATTACCACCGGAAATTCGGACTATCCAAAGCAGGTTACGATCCAGGTTGCCGCCTTTATCATCGGATTCGCGGCAATGATCGTCGTGATGCTGATCGATATCGCATACCTTGAACGGTTCTTCATCGGTTTCTATATCGCCTCTATACTGATCCAGCTCACAGTCTTCATCCCGGGTCTGGGCATAGAGGTCTACGGTTCCCGGGCATGGATCAGCCTGCTCGGCGTCACGACCATGCAGCCTTCCGAACTCGTAAAGATCACCTTTGTCATCGCGATGGCAGCTTACCTGGATCGTTATCAGAACACGCTGTTTACGTTGAGCGGCTTTCTCTTGGCTTTTCTATACGCCATTCCGATCATCGGGCTTGTGGCATACATCGACATGGGCGCGGGCATCATCCTCGGCGTCATCTTTGTCGGCATGGTGTTTGCAGCGGGAATCCGCAGCAAGGTCTTTCTGCGGCTCGCAGTAGCCTTCATCATCGCAATCCCGATCATTTATCGTTTTTTGGCACCGCATCAGAAGGAGCGCTTCGAAGCTTTTTTGCATCCGGAGAACACGGAAATCGAAGCAACTTACCAGGTCATGCAATCCAAGATCGCGATCGGAAGCGGCGGCATTTTCGGTAAAGGTCTTGGTCACGGGACCATCAAAGAGTCGGGATTTCTCCCGGTACAGGAATCCGACTTCATCTTTTCGATCGTGTGCGAAGAGCTCGGTTTTGTCGGCGGTACGGCGGTGATCTTCGTCTATGGGATCATGCTCTGGCGCGTCTGGCGCGTCGTCGCAAATGCCAGAGAAGTCTTCGGTGCGCTGCTTGTCGTAGGCTTTCTCTGCATGTTCGGTTTTCAGATCTTCGAAAATATCGGCATGACGATGGGCGTAATGCCGATCACGGGCATCACCCTTCCGTTCCTGTCAGCAGGCGGTTCCTCCGTCTTCGCAAACATGGTCGCGATCGGAATCATTCTGGGCGTAGGTGCCCGCAGCAAAGTCCGTTCTTACAAACACATCTCAACCTAATAAAACAAATTCGGGGCAGCACCGGCAGCCATACAGACGTTGGCTCTGTACCCCGAAGATCACACATGATCCCGGATCGGATCAGTAATTCAACAGTCGGTCGGCGATCTTGTGGAAATTTCGTTCGATGTAGCTGCTCTGACCATATACGATCGGAATCCCGCAGTTCGCGGACAGATGGATATTGTCGTCAAACTGCACCACACCGAGCAGCGGAATCTTCATAATGCTCGTAATCACTTCAACCGTAGGCAGAATCCCGCTGGACAGATACAATTTATTCACCTTATTGACGATGTAGACACGTTGCTTTACACCGCATTTCCGAAGGGTCTGGTCGACCATATCCGCATCCCGCAGGGAGACGTATTCGGGCGTCGCGACCAGAACGGCAGCATCCACGTCCGTAGCCGCCAGTTTCAGATCATCCGTAACACCCGCGGGCCCGTCCACCAAAGTAATATCAAAATTTTCACGAAAATACTTGTAGAGCTTTGTGATATCAGCCGGTTCCGCCTTAAACTTTTCTTTTTTCTGCGTCGTCGCGAGCAGGTATAGCTCCTGAAATCGTTTGTCACGAACCAGCGCTTTCTTCACAGACACGACGCCGTCAATCACGTCCGCGGTGTCAAAGATGACCTTGTTTTCAAGGCCCATATAGATATCGAGATTGCGCAGACCGACATTCATGTCGATCAGGGCTGTTCTCAGCCCGCGATCGGCATAGGTCGCGCCGATGTTTGAGGTAAAAACGGACTTACCGACACCGCCCTTTCCCGATGCAATTAGGATCACTCTGCCCAATTCTAAAATCCCCCTTCTGCTGCAGCTACGATGCCGGGCAAGGCGATACCCTCTGCGGGCGCTATGGCACCGGGTGTCGTACTGTTCCAGTCATCCCCGAACACCTTCTCGATCGTGTTCTCGCGGTTGTCCTGATTGAAAAAAGTGTTATAATTCACGGAAAAATCATTCATTCGATCGATCTCCTGAAGTTCAAAGTATCTTCCGATGATCTCCCGTGTGATCGGCGCCGCGCTCAGGGACGAACCGCCCTGGACGATGAAGACGACGACAGCAATCTGCGGATCCTCAGCGGGCGCAAGACAAGTCACCCAAGCAAAATTATCGTATGTATCTTTGAATGCGTCAATACGTTCCGAGCTAAAACTTCTGCCCGAAAGATTCAGGACAGCTCTGCGGACGGCGACGTTCGGATTGGAATAGATCGCGGGAAAATCCGTCATAAGCCTGTTCATCTCGATTTCAACCGCTTCCCACTCAAGTGCGGCGTTGATGCCGCGCAGATTTGTTTTGATGTATTCCACCTCGTCGGGCGGATTGATGTAGCCGGAACGTTCGGCGGTACCCGTCTTCCCCGCTACCGTGACGGGCAGCGTTCCCATCGTATAGGAAAGCGTGCCGTGTGTCGCAACGCGCCGCATCGCGGTAATGATGTTCGGAAGCGTATCATCCAACGCGATATCCGCACGCACACCGGGCGGACGCACCGCTTCACCGGTGCCCTCCACGGCCTTGATCAGGCTGAGTTTGTTCAACGTGCCACCGTTGCCGATCGTTGCGAAATAATTTGCCATCTGCAGCGGCGTAAACGCATTTTCACCCTGTCCGATCGCGATGTTGAAGACATCGCCCATCGTCCACTGCGCATAATTAAAATAACTGTACTTACAATCCTCGGCGGTACGGGTGAGTTCGTCCTCCTTAATGCCGAGCTTTCGCATCCTTGAGATCATCTCCGAAACAGGCGGGTTCTCCGCGGTCCAACTTACGATCTCGTCAATATTTTTCTCCAGCAGAACATAGTCGCTTGTGGTCTCGCTGTTGAAGATATACTCCGCCTGGCTTGTCAGATAATTTTTCAGATAAAAAGCGGTGTTCTCAAGCTTCCGTTCCGCCGTGGGTGCCTGGACGACGGTCTCACCGATCTCTGCACCGGACGGCACGCCGAGACCGAACTGATTCGCGTAGGTTGTGATCTTGTCGATGCTGATATTATCCGCATAGCCCAAATCAGGCCAGCCGCCCTTCGCAAAATCTCGACCCGCAGCAATATCGTAAAAGTAGAAATTGCAGGATACCTGCATCGCCGTAAACAGATTTTCGCTTCCGTGTCCGCCGCCGCCCGTGCGCCAAGCGAGGCAGGTATAGGTGTGATCGCCGATTTCAACATAGCCCTTGTCATAGAGATAGCTGTACGGATTCAGGCCGGACTCGATCGCGGCAATCGCCGTAAGGGGTTTAAAGGTGGAACCGGGTTGTACCGCTGTGCGCGCCGCCACGTTGTAAAGCGGACGCGGAGACAGCGGATCGCGCGGGTTGTCGCCTTGAAGCGTATCCCAGTTTGCATAGGTGATGCCCTCCGAAAAAAGATTCGGATCGAATGCGGGAATATTCGCGATCGCCAGCGGTTCGCCTGTCTTTACGTCGATCACGACAGCGGCGGCAACCTCCGCATTCTCCGCAGGTGAAGTAAAATGATAATCGCCGTACGCGCTCTCAAACCAGCCACCCGTGCGGATGCCTTCAAGACCCCGTTCCAGAATTTCCTCACAGGATTGCTGCAACCGAAGATCAAGCGTGAGCATGATGTCGCTGCCCTTCTCCGCCGTGACTTCCTGTCCGATCGTCCGCATGATCTCACCGAACGAGTTGACCTGAATGCGCTTTTGACCGTCCGTCCCCCGCAGGAGATCTTCCTGTGAGGCTTCGATACCGTCAAGACCGATCATGTCCGCAGGCTTATAGCCGCGTTCGGTCACATATTCCTGCATATTTTCTTCAGAGATGCGTCCGAGATATCCGAGTATATGACTCGCATTTTTGCCGTATGGATAATATCGAACGGATTCGGTGAGCACATCAGTCCCCTCGAGATCGTGAAGGTTTTCTTCAATTTCGACGACGGTCTCCTTGCTGATGCCGGATGCGACCTTGACCGGAAGGTACCGCTGATAAGCGTGCGCGGTCAGTTCATATCGGATTGCCAGCATCTCACGGGCTTCTTCGTCCGACAGATAAGAAGCGACGTTGTAATACTTTCGAACGATTCCAAACGCATCCTGCGGTGTCCCTGTGCTTTCGATGCCGAAAAGTTTATAGAAATCCTTTTTCGCCTTTGTCTGTGTAAACTCCATGAGCGCCACATTGATCGGCGGCCAGATGCCGCTGTCAAACAGCGCCTGCTGTGCTTCATAGTTGTTCTTACCCTCATCGATCCCGTTTCGACGGCGCAGTTCGTTAAACGCCTGCTCGGCTGTGAAATACGCCGGCATTTCCTGCTGCGCCAGCCATACGGCGATTTCGGAATCGTACGTAAAAGTATACGTCCCGTTCTCGATGACGATCGGGAAATCATCAAATTTCTTTTCGCCGTGCGCATCTAAAATGGAGAGCAGCTTTTGAAGCGATTGATTTGTCTCGTCGTTCGTCATGTTGTTTCGCGAAAAATTAACCGCGTATGTCGGCAGATTGCCCGCAAGCAGTACGCCGTTGCGGTCATAAATTGCGCCTCGGGGCGCATCGGTCAGGATCGTTCGGATCGTGTTCGTATTGGCGGCTTCTGCCCACTGCTCGCCTTGGATGCCGGTAATGACGAAAAGTCTTAGAATCAGCACTGCAAACAGCACGAAGAAAAAGACGAGCAGGATATTGCTTCTGACCTTAAACCAGCTCACAGGATGAACCTCTCACGCCGACGATCTTTGCGGTGGCGGATGACGCTGCGTACAAAGATAAGGTGTAAAATCCCCACGAGAATCGTCTGGGAGATCATCAGCACAGGCAGGGAATCAACGGTGTACTGAACGCTGACGGGACTGCCGGCAACATGATAAACAAGCCAGACGAAAAAGGCACAGATCGGCGTAGCGAGCACCGCCATCAGCATATCCGGCAGTATTTTCTCATGGTTGAAAATCCTGCGAAAAAAGGCGCAGATCGAAAAGGCGAAGACAAAACTGATGGTCTGAATGCCAAAATACTGGGATGTGGCGATGTCGAGCAGCGCGCCGAAGACAACAGCGAGTACGAGCCCGTAAAAGCCTTCGTAAATAAAAGAAAAAACAATGATCAGACACAGCAAAATGTTC
>JAISKP010000113.1 GCA_031260885.1 Eubacteriales Family XIII. Incertae Sedis bacterium | reverse complement strand
GCGCGTGTCATGAACATCGTGCTGCTCGGCGCTGCCGTCAAAGCCCTGACCGCTGCGCATCCGGAGACGATGGAAGGTATTGTTTGGGAGGAAATCATCAAGACGACGGTGAAACCGGCATTCATCGATGTGAATATCAAGGCGTTCGCCGCAGGACAGACCGATCAGTAGCCGTAGGGTTCGATCAGTTCGAAATCTTTGACGGTTCCCGAAAGTTCCTCAAGGTCCGCACTCAGGCTGACGATAAAATCAATCTGATGTTGATCGCTGATGACTTTGAGCCGCGCAAGGAACTCGGGAATATCTTCCTTGCTCACATCGGCATGCTTTAAAATGCTGTCGATGAAGATGGCGTCAATGTCGTGGTCGGAGCTGATGATTCCGTAGAGAAAACCGATATATTCGTCGCTGTTCGTGATTTCGTCGAAGTCTTCCATGCTGACCACACGGATCTCGTGAATGAGATCGTACATCAGGCGTTGATTTTTATTGACGAAAATAATATGCCCCTTGCTGCTTTTTGCGCGGCTGTTTGCGAGATCGATCATCGTTTTCGTCTTACCTGTGCCTTTGTGCCCTACGATCAGACTTACCATTTTGTTCTCCTTCCGAACACTGCGACTGCATAAAGATAAAAATGTTACAAACGATCTGCAGAACGCGATTTGACGAGAAGTCCTGAGCATTCTGCCCGTACCTGAATTATACAACAATCCACCTGCGCATTTCAACAGGGGAAGAAGGTTAAACGTGTGCGGATTGTTCGAGCAATCCGTGTTCCCTCAATCTCCGACAGAGGTGCCGCTGTCTGTATCCGTATACAGATGATAAAGCTTTGAATAGAGCCCGCCCTTTGCCATGAGCGTCTCATGGTTGCCACGCTCTTCGATGCCATCCTCGGTGAGCACGAGAATGGTTTGTGCATTTCGGATCGTCGAAAGCCGGTGTGCAATGGTCAGCGTCGTACGTCCGGCAGCGAGCTTGGCAAGGGACTCCTGTACGACACGTTCGCTTTCATTGTCGAGCGCAGAGGTCGCTTCATCAAGAATGAGGATGGGCGGATTCTTTAAAAACACCCGTGCGATGCTGATGCGCTGCTTTTGACCGCCCGACAGCTTCACACCCCGTTCTCCCACGTAGGTGTCATAGCCGTCCGCGAGCCCGAGGATGAATTCATGCGCGCCGGCGAATTGTGCGGCGCGGACGATCTCGTCATCCGAAGCGCCCGGTTTTCCGTATTCGATGTTATCGCGGATGCTGCCCGAGAAAAGATACACATCCTGCTGGACCATGCCGATCATGGAGCGAAGCGAATGCGTCGTGACGTCGCGCACATCAAAACCATCGATCGTGATCCGACCTTCCGTCACATCATAAAACCTCGGAATCAGATTGCAGAGCGTTGTCTTCCCCGATCCCGACGGTCCGACGAGTGCGATGTTCTCACCCGGGCGGATGTGCAGGTCGATGTTCTTCAGGACGTATTCGTCGCTGTCATCGTATGCGAAGCTCGCATTTTCAAAATTGATATCACCCTTGACTTCACCGCAACCGTCCGCGCCCAAAACAACCGCATTCGGTCTGTCTTTGATTTCCACAGGCTCATCCATCACCTCGATGAACCGTTCGATGCCCGTCATGCCGCGCTGGAACTGCTCGGTGAATTCGACCAGCCGCCGCACCGTCGCAAGGAGCATTGTAACAAAGAGCAGATAGGCCATGAAGTCCGCCGGTGTGATCAGCTTGTTCATCATGAAGAGGGCACCCGCCACGACGACCGTGATGTACATGATGCCGTCAAAGATGCGCGTCGTGCCCTGAAACGCCGCCATGTATTTGTATTGTTCCTTCTTGATATCGAGAAAACCGAGATTGCCTTCTTCAAATTTCTCCTGTTCCATGTCCTCGTTTGCAAAGGATTTGACAACGCGCACGCCCTGCAGACTGTCCTCGACCTGTGCGTTGATCTCTCCGAGCTGGTTGCGGGATTTCTTGAATGCCCGGCGCATCTTGTTGTTGAACTGCATGCTGCAGAAGATCATGATGGGAATGATCGCAAAGATGATGATCGTGAGCGGGACGTTTACCGAACACAGAATGGTGAAGGATACGACGATCTTGAGCACGGCGATATAAAATTCCTCCGGGCAGTGGTGTGCGAATTCCGTCACATCGAAAAGATCGCTCGTGATGCGCGACATGAGCTGTCCGACCTTTGTGTTGCTGTAATAGGAATAAGAAAGTTCCTGCAGATGCGAGAAAAGATCGCGTCGCATGTCGGTTTCGATCTTTGCACCCATCACGTGTCCGATGTTTGCCATAAAATAATTCGCGATCGTATCGATGATCCGCAGTCCCAGATAAAGTGCGCCGACTGTGAGGATGACACGAACGGTGAGACTGTGGAGATCGCTCATGCCGAGATCCGTCAGGTAGCGGACGATCACAGGCAGCACGAGATCGCAGAGCGTTGTCAGCGTCGCACAGAACAGATCGAGCAGAAGCACCCACTTGTATTTCTTGAAATAGGGAACAAATCGTTTGATCAGATAAGCCGTCGTATGTGTGTTGATGTCATCCGTTTTCGCCATAGTTCTATTATAAGGCAGCCCGGGGCGATTCTCAACTGTCTGGAAAATGCGACGGTGTCAAGTTGTTCGGAGTTTTTGTTCTCCAACGATCCGCAACTGTCTTCCTATTCCCATTCTGCTATAATGGTAATTGTGAATGAAAGACAGAATTTTCACCTGTTAGCTTCGTTTCTTTACCTGTTGTCTCAAAAGGGTTTACAGCGGTTTTAGAACACATATAATGAATCCTGTAGCGAGGGGAATGATGAAAATCCGGATCGAGATCGATGAAAAAACAGAAGCGCCCGAAATCATCATTAGATGTAGCCGGGTCGACGCAGAGATCGCGCGTGTGCAAAATGCGCTGCTCGACACGCTTGCGGAAGACCGCAGACTTCTGCTGACGAAAGAAGGTCGGGAGTACTATCTGCCTCCCGAACAGATTCTGTTCTTCGAATCGGCAAGTGGGAAGACCTTCGCACATACGGCGGACGAAACCTTTGAGATCAAGATGCGGCTTTATGAGATCGAGGAGATCCTGCCACGCAGTTTCATCCGCGTATCAAAATCGGCGATCGTCGGGACGGAAAAGATCTACTCGATCGAGAAGAACATCACCGGACCGAGCACGATCCGGTTTCGAGGAAGCCACAAACAGATCACCGCGAGCAGACAGTATTTCAAGATACTGCAGGAAAAACTCGGCGGGAACGGCGCATTATAGCAGCATACGAGCGGACATTTTACCTCAGAAAGACTGACGCAAAAGTGCACAGTGGAACCGTTCCCGCGCATTGAAAGATTGGAGCAAAACATGGATACTTCGGAAAGAAAAAAAAGTAAATTCGGCGGATCTTCCGGCAAACATACGGCGAGCCGTGTATTTTGGGGATTGTTTTTCCTGATCGCGGGCGTCGCGATTGTCCTCAACCAACTGGGACTCCTCGGGTTCGCCGGACTGAGTCTCGGGACAATCATCTGGACGGTGCTCCTGCTCATCGTCTTCATTTTCGGGATTGCACATCTGTTTTGGTTCGCAATTTTCTTCCCGATTGCGGGCGCAGCCCTTCTTTATGCGGAACCGCTTGGACTGTCTGCCGATATCAACTGGTGGCCCATCTTCGGCGCGGCGCTGTTCCTGAGCATCGGTTTTTCGATTCTCTTCAGAAAAAAACGCCGTTGGAACAAGGATTATAATTGGGCGGGAAATGAAGACGGCAAGCACAGCAAAGAACATTTTGAAAAAGTGGTCAATACGACAGACGGTACTAGCGTCTATGAGCATACGAGTTTCGGATCAACGATCAAGTACATCAATTCGGAGAATTTCGAAGAGGCGGCGTTGGATTGCTCCTTCGGGGCGCTGAAGGTCTACTTTGACAATGCGAAAATTCCATCGGGCAAGGCTACGATTTCAATCATGGTTTCGTTTGGCGCGGTCGAACTATATATTCCAAAATCCTGGCGTCTCATCGACGACATGACGCGCAGCTTCTCGGGGGTAGGAGAAAAAAATCGGCAATCCGGCGCGGAAACAGCGGTTGTCACGCTCACCGGCGAAGCGAGTTTCGCAGGGATTGAGATCATCTACGTTTAAAGATTGCGCGAATTTTGCCGGAGGTGTGCCTTCTTTTGTTGACGAATTGCTCGAAAAGGTAAAATTAATCTTTCAGAAGGATTGAGACCCTACTGTATTTTATTCAAATCCGTAATAGAAAGCTTGCGTTAACCAACCCTGCTGCTCCACGGTCATGCGATTCCACGTATCAAGATTGCAGATATAGGCATGTTCTTCACTGTCTTCGAAACTCAGTATAACGATATTGGAGAGGGATGCGTATTCTGCCAACGCCTCGGCGCTGACAAACGCAATATCTACAGCGCCGTCGGCGCAGCCCTCCACGGAATCACTAGACCCGAGTAGCGTACCGTTATAATAGACATCTCCGCTCATGGTGCCGCCGGAAAGTTCATACAACGCATACACAGCAGAATCCGTTCCAAGTCCGTATGATGACACCTCTGGCGCATAGCTATTTATTTTAAGCGTGATCGTCGAGTAATCATAGTCTGGTGAAGCAGCGGCGGCGCTTCCCGTAGAACTACCGCTGCTCGCCGAACTGTACCCCGAATAATAACCGTTTACTTCTTCGATGAACGATTCCAATTCTTCTACATCCAACTTCGATCCATTATACTCTTCGACGGTAAGCGTCCCGGTGACATCATCACCATACACTTCAATATTGAATGTAAAGGACTCCAATACGCGGTCTTTTCCGACGGACAAAGAGATGTCCACATCCGGGACATCCATGTAGCGAAGGGCTGATTTTGCCATGTCCGCAAAATATTCACATGCCTCGATGCTGTCTTCGGAGATCCCTTTATCGTCCGCGAAATCATCATCGTCCTGTACGTCGTCGAGATAGTCCGAAAAAGCATCCAGAAATTCCGGGATATCCAAAGTGAATTCATAAGTCCCGGATTTCTCTGTCAAATCAGAGATGAAATTCTCGATGACGCCCGCTTCCTCGCATTTTTCATAGAGAAAACTCTCCAGCAGTTTCACAACGTCTTCCGGATCCGGAATTTCGGAACCGATTTCATCGGAAATATTATATTCACTTTCCAGGGCAGCGAGGATTTTCTTGGATGTCTTGAAAATCTGTTTGGCATCAAAATGGTGATCTGAAATGATGGCGTTCAGGTTTACAGAAACACCAAGCTCGTATTCCAGTGCTTCTTCAGCCCAGTCGATGATATCCTCATTCGGATAGTAATCATCCGGATCATCGTCTTGAAAGTCTTCATCATTGCTGCTGCCGAATGCGAACGTATCACCATAAAACAAAACCTTCCGATAAGTGGGGGGCGCTTCACCGGAAATGCTGCTGCTGCCGCCGCTAAATCCCATCGGTGGATTCACGAGATCGGCAGCGCTATCCTTCAAACCTTCTCCTAAAAGCACAGAATATCTTCCATCGATCATATCCTCCGAATCGCCATCCCTTTCATCCCATGTAAGAACAAAACGCATATCAAATCCGGATGCAAGAAAAATACTCTTGACCGCATCATAGGTAACCGCCATCACATTGTCCGGGCGCTTCGGGGTATGCGTGAAAACAAGCGTCAGCACGATGGCTGCCACCAGTACGACGGAGAGGATTGCAATCAGCACATTCTTGAACTTCTTACGAGGTTTCAAATCGGGCGTTGCCGAACCATATCCGGTGCGGTTCTCACTCGGGATCGTATGCGCAGATACGGGCTTTACCGGGGGCGCTGTCAGTGGTACCGTCGGTTTCACTTTTTCTCCGCACGCAGGACAGAATAGAGAACCTGTTTCAATTTTACTTCCGCATTTTGCGCAAAACACCTTTATTCCTCCCAAGTCTATGCAGCCGTTCTAATCTCAAAAAAGCAGCAATCAGACGCTCCATAAAACATCTCTCTTAAAATCTGATTGTTCAATAATACACATATCCGCGCAGCAATGTCAATGGATTTTGATGGTGTAACGCAGTTCTGAGACTTTCAGAAGAGGAACAAAATGCCACCGTCCATCTTAACTGTCCTGTTAACGTTTCGGTAAATACCTGATATAATTGGCGTATCAGTTTGCGGCTACGATTTGAAAGGATGCACTTTATGTTTACGAAAGCAGACCAATTGCTTGTCGGTGCGATCGATATGCATGCGCACGGATATCCGCAGTTTTCGCTGAATCTTCCGGCGCGTGTGGATGACTACGAATGGGCGGAAGCGGCGGCGGATGCCGGAATGGCCGGCTTTGTGATCAAGTCTCATATGTGGCCCACCATGTCTTCCGCTTACATGATCAACAAGCTGTTTGATGAGATCACCGCATACGGCAGCATCACCCTGAATGATATCGTCGGCGGCATCAATCCCGCTTATGTGGAGGTCGCCGCGGAATCAGGTGCCAAGGTTGTATTTATGCCGACCTGGAGCGGGGTAAACGACGTAGATCACGGCTGCCATTTTTTTAACCGCATGCGCCCATTCGTATCACGCATCGACGGTGCGCTCGAAGGCAGGGGCGGTGTTCCCACATTGGACGCGAACGGCAATCTGCTGCCCAATGTGATCGAGGTCATCGAAGTCTGTAAAGAATACGATCTGGTATTGGCTTCCGGACATATTTCGATCGGTGAGAGCCTCAAACTGGCGGAACAAGCAGCGAAGACCGGTGTGAAATTTGTGCTCACGCATCCGCTGCTCAGCCCGCTGATCGCTGCAACACATGAACAGATGAAGGAAGTTGCGAACATGGGCGGATACATCGAACACGTGTTCGTTGGCTGTATGCCGATGCATAACCGCATGAATCCGCATGATATTTACGATGCCATCGAATATGTGGGGGCAGAACACTGCATCATGTCCAGTGACGCCATCGAAGGTTGGAA
>JAISKP010000087.1 GCA_031260885.1 Eubacteriales Family XIII. Incertae Sedis bacterium | reverse complement strand
TGCTTTGATGGGCTGCCTGCTCAAAAGAAGACTGGTCATTATGGGTATGATCAAAAGCATTCCGATGATGATGGTGGAAAAGAGGCTTACGATGGTGTTCGGGGCGGAGAAAACGGCGGCTTCGGTCAGGATAATGAGCAGCACATTTACGGTGGCGATCACGCCGAGCGCGTGCTCTTTCATGGACAGGATGCAGTTTACGAGCGTCGAAATGAGGGCGCAAGCAAAGAAGACAAAGAAATCAAAAGTGATCGGCACGTTTGCATCATCGCGCGTGAAGACCGGAATGAGACAATAGAGGAAGGTCACACTTGCGAAGACCGGAATCAGTGTGAACAGGAATCTTCCGCCGCTCATGACGTTTTCCCCAGTGCATTCAGATCTGAAATATGCAATCCACACTGGACACTCATTCGAGAATCCAGCAGCAGCAGCTGCGTTTTGTGCTCCGGATATTGTTCGAGCACCTGCAGCGAAGTCGCGCAAGCAAGGCTTGCCGCTACAAAGTAAATTCGTCCCGGTACATCTTTGCCGGTATCCGGTGTGTCCGAAATCGGCACGTCCTCCGGTGAAACGGCAGAAAGAAGTTCCAACATCGCAAACTGCGCCTGAAGACCGGCGGACGGAACAGTACAGGTCTCCGGAAACCAAGCGGATGCGGGCGTCATCAAAGATGTCGCGATGCCCCGTTTTGTCAATCCGACGATGAGCGAGGCAATCACCGATAGGGTGTGTTCGAAATCATCCGCTTCGGAATTTCGAAACGAGGCGGCATCCAAAATAAAGCGCACCGAATCCGGCGTGACGATCTCATAGGTATTGATTTTTAGGGTTCCCCCGCGTGCAAGCAGTCGCATGTTGATGTCGCGTGCAGGGTCGCCGGGCAGATAGTCCCTTACGGATTTGATGATCGTTTTATCCTTCAGGAAGCCACCTGATGCGGAGCGCGTATCCCACATGTCATTGATGATTCTGTCTACGGAAACAGCGGTAAGTTCCGGAAATACCGTAATGCGCTTCGGCGTCTGAAATTCAAATTGTTTTCGTTTGACACACAGACCGAATCCGTCGCCGGAACGCAGTTCGGAAGCCTTGATCTGCGTGATGCCCCGACGTTTCGCCTCCCACTCATCCTGGAAGCGGACCGATTGATGCCATTTAATCAGGGAAAGCGTGTAAAAGCGTTCATAGATTTTGACTTCGATCGTGGTCTGTTCCTTCCGCACTGTTCGGACGGCGATGAAGGATTCATCCGGCATTGCCGGATCCGTGATCAGGCAGGGCTCTACGATTTCCATCCAGATGAGCGGCAGCATTTTTTGGTTTCGGATGGTTCGAATGACTGAAAATTTCTGTCCGGGGAAAATGCCGGCAGCTGCTGTTTCCAGATCATAATCCACATGCTTCAGCGCATATTTTGCCCAAAGATAGGACGCGAGCGTCAGCAGAAATATAAAACCGAGAAAAACAGATGCTGTGGTTTGATGGTAAATCGCCGTAGCGACACACGAAATCAAATAGGCACCGATTGCAATGGGATTGACGAGATAGCTTGAATCGACGCCGGAATCATTCCGCATCAATCAACGCTCCGTCGGCAGCAGGGAAGTCGGTATTTGAAAGGATACCGGTAATGATCTCTATGGCATCTTTGTTTCCGCGTAGCGCGTCGGCGGATGGGACGATGCGGTGCGGGAGCATATGCGGTGCGAGGGTCTTGATGTCATCCGGTGTGACGTAACTGCGACCTGCAATGGCTGCCCATGCTTTCCCGGCTCGATACAGCGCCCGGGAACCTCTGGGACCGGCGGGGAGGGTTACGAGCGGATTGTTGCGTGTGGCTTCCACGATGGAAACAATGTATGCGGTCACCTTGTCATCGATATGCACTTTCGCGATGTCTTTTCCGATCCCGGAAATGTCTTCGGCGGTAAAGATCGGCTGTAATTGATCGAAGGGAATGTCGTCGCCCACGGTTTTCAGCATTTCAATCTCATCATCGTGAGCCGGATAGCCCAGCGAAAGCCGGAGCATGAACCGATCCATCTGCGCGGCGGGAAGGTGGAAGGTACTCTCCATCTCCACCGGATTTTGTGTAGCCATGACGATGAACGGCTTCGGGAGAGACCATGTCTTTCCGTCGATCGTCACCTGCAGTTCTTCCATCGCTTCTAAAAGTGCGGACTGCGTGCGCGGGATCGCGCGGTTGATCTCATCTGCGAGGAATAGATTTGTCATGACGGGACCGTGCATCATCTTAAATTCGCTTGTCTTCTGATCGAAGATATTCATGCCGACGATGTCCGACGGAAGCAGATCCGGTGTAAACTGTACCCGAGAAAAATCGCATCCCAAAACCCTTGAGATCACCTTGACCAATGTCGTTTTGCCTGAACCGGGCAGGTCGTCCAACAGGACATGCCCGCCGCAGAAGATTGCGGTTAGAATCAGCCGTATCTGTTTTTCCTTGCCGATGATGATCTTGGATGCCTCCAGGACGGCGGCATTTGTCTTTTCTTGTAAATCGTTCATGGAAAACATCATATCGCTTTTTTTGAGGGAGTGCAAGAAAAAACGGCTTTGACACAGGCGGAACACTATTGTATAATGGCAAAGAAGTTGCGCCATTAGCTCAGCTGGATAGAGTGGCACACTACGAATGTGAAGGTCGGGAGTTCGAATCTCTCATGGCGCGCCATAACAGTAGAAAAACGTTGGAATTTCAGTTTTTCCGACGTTTTTTATTTCAAAAATCCGGATTCGGTTCCTGCGAGAAGGTTTACGATTAAAGTGTTACGGTAAATCTACTTCCGATTCCTTCTCGGCTGTAAACCTCAAGATAGCCGCCATGTCTCTCGACAATTTGTTTTGCAATTGCAAGCC
>JAISKP010000077.1 GCA_031260885.1 Eubacteriales Family XIII. Incertae Sedis bacterium | reverse complement strand
CATAGCCGTCCCGGATCGCCACCGTATCTCCGGGAATTGCGATCACGCGTTTGATCAAATTTTTCTTCGTTCCGTCGATGCTTTCGAGGCTTGAATGAAACACGACAATATCGCCCCGTTCGACATCTCCGAACGTATATGCCTGCTTTGATAAGAAAAGATAGTCATCGGGGTGCAGCGTATTTTCCATGCTCTGCTGGCGAACAATCGTCGGCTTGATAAACTGCATAACGATCAGCGCGATCAAGAGTGCAATCGCGATGTCCCGCGCCCAGATCAGCACATTCCTGCTTATGAGGGATCTGCCCTTCGTTTCTTTCGTCTCGTTTGTTTCTTCTATTTCATTTGTTTCTTTTGTTTCATCCATCTATTCGTATGTTCCTTTTCGTTTATCCGTTTGCACCTGTTCATTTTTCAGCGATTTATTTTCGTTTTCGGCGTCGGCGAGCGCATCGACAATATTTGCAAAATTTTCCGGCAACGCACATTCAAACCGCATACCTGTCAAGTATTCCAGGGACTCCCTCCCGGCATTGATTTCAATACGGCAGGCATGCAGAAATTGTGAATTCAGTCCGAACCGCTGGGAGATCCGTTTGTTATCCGCCGCATTTCCGTATTTTCGGTCTCCGATCACAGGATATCCCGCTTCCGCGAGATGTGCACGGATCTGATGCGACCGACCGGTAACAAGATGTACCTCAACCAACGTGTAACCTTTCAGTGCACGCACGGGGCGCACCTTCGTTTCGGACAACCGTCCTTCCGCTGCATCTGTCGGCAACACGGTCACACGGTTCAACGCCTCATCCTTCAGAATTCTATCCTGCAGGGATCGTTCCGCATTCAGCATCCCTTTTACAACCGTCAGATAGTATTTATCCACTGCACCCTTATGCCGGATCATATTGTTCAGATCGCGAATCGCCTTCGGGTTCTTCCCGAAAATCACAAGCCCTGTCGTGTTGCGATCCAAGCGATTCACGGGAGACGGTGTAAAGGATCTGGCGGCGGCAGGGTCATAGCACCCGTTTTCAAGCAAATATCCGAGCACCTGATTTGCAAGCGTATTGCGCTTCTCTTTTTCGTCGCCGTGCGTCAACAGTCCGACAGGCTTGGACACGATCAAAATGTTGTCGTCTTCGTAAATGACCTTAAATCGCTTTGCGGCTTTCACCGTCCGGTGTTCCCGAAGCAAGCCCTCAAGCCGGACATCATCGAGGAACAGATCGATTTCATCCCCGCCTTTCAGAACGGTATCGATCGCTGCGCGCCTTCCGTTCACCTTCACATCCTTGCGGATGATGCGGTAGATCAGACTCAGCGGTGCCGCACGCAGATATTTTTTCAAAAACCGGTCAAGCCTTTGGTTTTCCTCATCTGAAGTTATGACAATTTTCTGCATACATTACTCCGGCAATAAATAATAGTAACATTATACACCGTCTGGTATAATATGGATAGAAAAAACTACGGAAGGCGTGAACACCAAAATGTCATACAAATCGGTTCAGGGCGAAGAAATCAATCCGTTTATACCAAAACATGCCGAGGATCCGGCGTTGTACTATAAGCATCAACTGCGTACGGACAACAGGACGGTCTTCCTATTGTTGCTCGCTTTTTTTGCACTGCAGAACATCGCTGCATCCATCGTGATGCTTGTGCAGTTTTTCGTTGCGGGCGGTCTGAACGTAATGCTCAGTTCAATCTCTTCCGGAGATCCGCTGACCGATGCGATGCATCTGCTGAATTCGCTGCCCGGTGGCACAGGCATCCCCATGATTGTCGGTGTGATTGTCGGTACACCGATCTTCTTTCTGTTACGCGGGAAAAGACTGATCACCACAGATATTACCGCATCTAACCGACCTATGACACTATTTATCTTTATCGCGCTCTTTCTTACGGCACAGGCTTTTCAGACCGTCGACATTCTGTTTTCCTTTATCACGGATACGGTGTTCAGCGGTACGGATTTTTCACCAAGCGAATCCTATCAATCCAGCGCAAGTGTTGCGTTGTCCGACCCGACCGGTCTTTTATATGCAATGCTCATCGGACCGTTCTGCGAAGAACTGGTTTTCCGCGGCGCGATCCTGAAGACGCTCGAAAAATACGGCGGCAACTATGCGATCGTGGTTTCATCCATGATTTTCGGCCTCTATCATGTATTTCTCTTGCAGGCGATTTTCGCTTTTCTCGTCGGTATCCTGCTCGCCTACACGGCGCGTACATACGCGTTCAGGTGGTCCGTTCTGCTTCATGTGCTGATTAATTCGTCCGCAATTCTCCTTGATTACGCTTTCAGCGATTTTGTTTCGTCACTCATCTTTGCAGGAATCTTCGTCCTTGCGACGGTGATTGTCATCAAGCAGCGTTCTACGATCATCGATGCGGTAACGTCCGGACGACCGCAGGCACCGCTTACTTGGAAATATGCATTTTCGGCACCGGCCATGTTGATTTTCCTCGCCATAGCCGCAGCAGCATCCATCGGCATGATGTTTTTTTAAGGTTGCAATGATCGCCGGGCAGAGGCGGTAGCACTGTGAGTCTTTAACACGTTCAGAGATCGGCTTTTTGTTGGGGCGCCCGCTGTGTTGGTGTTGCCACCCTTTCAGCCGATCTCTGAACTGTAACTTTAACACTGTAAAACGTTTTGTTATTTGTATGTTTTTTTTGATTTGCATTACCCGATATGGTATATTGTGTATATGAGAAATTTTATGTACAGCAAAAGCGATATCATCGTCGCAATCGTGATCATCTTAATCGCGGCACTCATCATCTGGTTCAGAGTCGACGCCATCATGGTATATCCTTCTTCTGATACGTCGGGGACGATAATCGCACAGGATCCCGGCGCAGACGATGGATCCGGTTCTGCTGCAGGCATACCGGTGGTAACCGGTGGCGGAATAGGCACGCCGAGTGGAGACGCTCCGGTGGATACCGTAACGCCGGAACCGATCACGGAGCCGCCCGCACCGCCTGTGGATACAACGCCGCCGCCGACACCACCGCCGACGGAAACGACGCAGTTCGTAGTGAACTCCGGCGAAGCGACATCAACGATCGCAAGCAATCTTGCAGCCGCAGGTCTGGTTTCTTCGTCCACCGACTTTCTGAATGCGGTAAAAGCCGTCGGAGCGGAAACAAGACTAAAAGCGGGAACCTTCCAAATCCCCGCAGGTTCAAACATCGATCAGATCATCCAAATCCTCACAAGATAAATATTATCCCCTTGCACGCGCGAGGGGTTTTTGTTACGGCTTATACGGGTTCATAATTCGAGAAAGGAGCGAATGATGCCATTAGTCACAACAACAAAGATGTTTCAGGACGCTTATGTGGGCGGCTACGCCATCGGCGCCTTCAATGTAAACAACATGGAGATCATTCAGGGGATCACCGAAGCGGCCTTCGAAGAGAAGTCCCCGCTCATCCTTCAGGTCTCGGCCGGTGCCCGGAAATATGCCAAGCACATCTACCTCGTCAAACTCGTAGAGGCGGCACTCGTCGACACCGATCTTCCGATCGCCCTGCATCTGGATCACGGTGCAGATTTCGAGGTCTGCAAATCCTGCATCGACGGCGGATTTTCCTCCGTCATGATCGACGGAAGCGCAGGTACGTTCGAGGAGAACATCCACGTCACGAAACAGGTCGTCGAATACGCGCACGCCAACGGCGTCGTAGTCGAAGGTGAGCTCGGTCAGCTTGCCGGCGTAGAAGATGATGTAAATGTAGAAAACCATTCCTACACGGATCCCGATCAAGTCCAAGAATTCGTCGAGAAGACCGGTGTAGATTCTCTGGCCATCGCGATCGGCACTTCGCATGGTGCCTACAAATTCAAGCCGGGCACAAAACCGCAGCTGCGCTTCGACATCTTGGATGAAGTCGCCCGCAGACTCCCCGGATTTCCGATCGTCCTCCACGGATCATCCTCGGTCATCCCCGAGATGGTCGAAAAGATCAATACCTACGGCGGCGCGATGCCCGATGCGATCGGCATCCCCGAGGATATGCTTCGTCAGGCAGCGCGGGGCGCGGTCTGCAAGATCAATATCGACTCCGACCTGCGTCTGGCGATGACAGCCACCATCCGCGAGCATTTCGCGCTGCATCCGTCAGACTTCGATCCGCGCCAATACCTGGCACCCGCGCGCACCGCAATCAAAGAAATGGTACAACGCAAGATCGTGAACGTGCTGGGCAGCAGCGGAAAGATCTGAACGTTCGTTTGAGTTTTCGGAGTCGGAGGCGGCACGCTCTTTTTAGACGACGTTGTGCCCTTTCTGAAGCGCAATGGTTCCCGTTCGTGCGATTTCCAGGATCTTGTATTTCGAAAGAAGATCGATGAGAAGTTCAACACGGTCGGGCCGGTCATCGAATTCGACCATCAGGGTCATATGCGAGATATCGACGATGTCGCAGTTCATGATCTTCGCGATATCGATGATCTCCCCGCGCTTCTTTTCATCAACCTCGACCTTAATCAGCACAAGTTCGCGGATCGTAATCTCATTGTCCGACAGATCGCGTACCTTTAGAACGTCAATCAGCTTGTCGAGTTGCTTCGTCACTTGGCTCGCGATGTAATCATCTCCGTTCACGATGATCGTAATACGTGAAATACGCGGATCATCCGTCGGTCCGACCGCCAGGCTGTCGATGTTGAAGCCTCTTCTGGCAAACAGACCGGAGATGCGCGCAAGGACGCCCGCTTTGTTTTCGACAAGCACCGCAATTGTATGTTTCATCTGTTCGACCTCCTTCTCGCCGTAAAGTCTACAGCTTGACAGTCCAGTTATGCGTATCCGGAAGCTTGCCGCTCTGAATGCCTGTAATCGTATCATACAGTTTCTGAGACAGCGCGCCGATCTGATTTTCGCCGATGATCACATCCTGATCCTTCCAGCGCAGTTCGCCGACGGGGCTAATGACGGCGGCGGTTCCGCTCGCAAATACTTCGGTAAGTCTTCCATCTTCCTGCGCACGGAACACATCTTCGACCGTAAAGCGCTCTTCGCGGACGGGAATCCCCCAGTCCTTCAGAAGCTGAATAACGGAGTCGCGTGTGATGCCCGGCAGGATCGTTCCCGCAAGCGGCGCGGTGAATACTTCGCCGCCGATGACGAAGAACGCATTCGATGTGCCGATCTCTTCGACATATTTCCGCTCATTTCCATCGAGCCAGAGCACCTGCGTAAAGCCCATTTCGTGCGCCTTTACCTGAGATTTCAGACTGGCGGCATAGTTTCCGCCGACCTTCGCGGCTCCGGTGCTGCCCTGTGCGGCGCGGATGTACTCGTCCTCCACAAAGATCTTCGTCGGTGCCAGTCCGCCTTTATAATACGCGCCGACCGGGGAAAGGATGATGATGAATTTATAGGAATTCGCCGGGCGCACACCGAGAAACGCTTCTGTTGCGATGATGAAAGGACGGATATACAGCGATGTGCCCGGCGCATTCGGCACCCAGTCCTGATCGACCTCGACGAGCGCCTTGATCGCCTCCACATAGAAATCCTCGTCGATGAGCGGAATGCACAGTCTGTCGTTTGTCCGGTTCTTGCGCTTCGCATTCATATCCGGACGGAAAAGACGGATACCACCGTCCTCTGTCATATAGGTCTTAAGCCCCTCAAACATCTCCTGCGCATAATGGAGCACCGCGGCCGCAGGATCAAGCGCAATCGGCGCATAAGGTACGATTCTGGGATCATGCCAGCCGATACCTGTATCATAATCCATGATAAACATGTGGTCTGTAAATACAGTGCCAAAATCGAGCGTCGCTGGATCGGGCTTCGCCTTTGGATTTGGATTTTTTGTGATCGATATTTCGTACTTCATGTTGTTCCTCCGTCTCTTCAGATTTCTTCCGCGTTATATGTTTTCATCAGATTTGTCCGGAGCGTCCAAAGTTCGTCCGACAGATCCACATAGTAACTCTGGGGATTTTCAAACCTCAGAAGTTCTTCCCAAAGCGTCGACACCTGTGCGCGACAATAATCACGGATCTGATCGATTTTCGGGAGCTCATATACGAGATGCCCCTTGTTAAAGATCTGCTTCCGAATATTCACCGCGTTGAAATTTGATAACTTCTTCCGTTTCCAAGTATGGGCTGGATCAAAGATAATGTAGTCCTCTCCGGCGGGTGCCGGTTCATGCGCCAGCGTGATCACATCGGCCATGACCCTGTTTGTGTTTCGGTCGAAAAGTCTGTATACGGTCTTGAATCCGGGGTTCGTTATTTTTTCGACATTCTCACTGATTTTCATCTTTGGGATGATCACGCCGTCCTTTTCGACGCCCGTCAGCTTGTAGACGCCGCCGAACACCGGCTCCGACTTCGAGGTGATCAGCCTTTCTCCGACGCCGAAGGAATCGATCTTCGCGCCCTGCAACAAAACGTCCCGGATCAGCCACTCATCGAGCGAATTCGAGATCACGATCTTACAGTCTTCAAGTCCGGCGTCATCCAGCATCTGTCGCGCCCGCTTTGTCAGATAGGTGATGTCGCCGCTGTCGATACGGATGCCCATTCCGGACGGCTTCAATTCCTTGAATACCCTGATCGCATTCGGAATACCGGATTTGAGTACATTATAGGTATCGACCAGCAACGTGCAATTGTCCGGATAAAGCTTCGCGTATTGAAAAAAAGCCTCATACTCCGAAGAAAACACCTGCACCCAACTGTGCGCCATCGTGCCGAGCGACTTAACGCCGAAGTTCTTTTCACTGAGCGTACAGGCAGTTCCGATGCACCCGCCGATATAGGCAGCTCTTGCACCGAGCACGGCAGCTGAAGCCCCGTGCGCACGTCTTGTACCGAATTCCATGACCCCTCTGCCGTCTGCCGCCCGGACGATCCGGTTTGCCTTTGTCGCAATGAGGCTTTGATGATTGATCAGAAGGAGGAGCATTGTCTCGACGAACTGCGCCTGTGCGAGTGGTCCTCTGACCGTCAAAATCGGTTCTCCCGGGAACATCGGCGTGCCTTCAGGCATCGCCCACACATCGCAGGTAAATTCAAAATTTCTGAGATAATCCAAAAATGACTCCGAAAAGCCGCCCTTTGCACGGAGCAACGAGAGATCTTCTTCATCAAAATGCAACGACTGTAGGTACTGCACGACCTGTTCAAGCCCGGCCATGATCGCAAAACCGCCGTTGTCGGGAATGCGCCTGAAAAACAGATCGAAATAGGCGATGTTGTCGGAAATGCCTGTCTCAAAGTATCCGTTCGCCATTGAAAGCTCGTAGAAATCCGTGAGTATTGTTAAATTCTCTTTTTCCATTTAACCTGCCCTCAGGCTTCGTTGCAATGATTTATATAGTGAATATTATATCAGAAATGCCTCGCTTTTATTGAATATTCTTTATCCCTGCAGCGACGATCATATTCCCAAGCGAAAGCACGCCGGCAATCAGAAAAACGTATTCCGGCCCCCAAGCTTCCCAGACGATGCCGCAGAGATAAGCGCCGACAATCGCCACGATATGATCGATCGCCATCCCCATAGACAGCGAAGGCGTCACATCTTCCGGCGTGACCGCAATCTTACGGATATAGATGGAACGAACCATGCTGAACTGATTGGACATCTTATCGATGATGTTCAGAAAATATACAAGAAGCATCGCGACACCTGTCAGCACGACGACGTTTTCATTCACATATTTGCTCAGGAGTCCGTAGGCGGTATAGACCGCAATAAAGGCACCTGCCTCAATGTACATGACCTTCTTTACCCCGAGCCGGTCGATCATCCGCCCGACGGCCGGGATGAAAAAGATGCCGATGCCGAAACCGATAACGGACAAGATGGACATCGTGTCCGCCCGAAATCCAAGCAAATCGATCAGTACCCATGGGCTGAACACGATCATGATCTGCTTCCGCCCGCCGTACAGCGCGCAGTACAGGTAATAGCGCAGATAATCCTTGCGGAAGACGAGCTTCGCATTCACATTGCTCTTTTTCTTCTCGCTGTAGGTCATTTTATACAGAGAAATCAGAAGGACACCGGCGGCGGCAAACGCGACCGCGCTCAGAATGTAGACGAGAATCGGAATTTCAAAATCAAAAATTCCGAATTTAAAACCCAAAAATGTGACGACGCCACCGACCATGAGCAGTGCCGTCTTGACGCCGTTAAACCGCCCGATCACGCGACCCATATGACCCTTTTCCGCCAGCGAGAGCCCGATGCTGTCACCGAGAACCAGATACATATGCTGCCCCAGAGAATAGCAAAACAAAATGACACACATGATATAGAAATCAGGTCGCCAAATTCCAAGCAGCAGAATTGCGCCTGCGCTGATGAACTGCGAGATGATCGCCATTCGGATATCGCCTAAGAACGTGATTGCGGCGATGACAAAGAGTGAAATGATACCGGGCAGTTCCCGCGGAAATTCGATAAACCCCCGCTGAAATGCACCGATATCATAGGCTTCCTTGAAGTAGTTTGCGAAAAGCTGTTCGCTCAGCGCGAACGATAATCCCACGAAGGCGGAGATCACCACAAATAAGACGATCGCCTTGTCCTTCATTATATTGTTTGAATCCTTGATCATTTAAAGTCCAGCCGCATTACTTGAAAATAAATTCTAAACAGACGATGAAACGGAAGCGTTAGTAATCAAGTATATAGAAGCACGCGTAAAAATGCAAGCCGTTCGCGAATGATCCAAATCGCAGGGCACCCACCGAGATTGCTGCGCATGGGTCTGTGTAATTCGAGCAAAATGTGTTATTATTGACAAATAGCGTATAGATTTGTGTTTCCAAGGAGGATGTGAAATGAGCCCTACAGTATTTAACAATGCAAACGATATGAAGAAGAAACTGAACCGCAACGGGCGCAAGATCGTCATTCCGATCATCGTTGTTATCGTGATCATCATCATCCTTGCAATGACCGTAAGAACGGTGGATACCGGAGAGGTGGCCGTCGTCACACAGTTCGGCGTCGTGACAGGCACGGAAGGCGCCGGCATTCATATAAAATCCCCGTTGGAAGAATATCACGTCATCAGCGTGAAGCAAGAGCAGGTTGATGAAATCTACTATACGGCGACAAAAGATACGCAGTCCATCAATCAGCAGATCGTGACGCAGTTGGCGGTCGATCCGACATCCTGCAAATCGCTGTATGAGAAATTCACAGGCAATCACCTTGAAGGGATCGTGAAACCTGTTCTGTATGATGGGTTTAAATCCGCTACGGCCGCATTTACGCTTGAAGGTGCCATTGCACAGCGGGATGCACTCGCGGCCAAGATGCTTGAAAATGTTAAAAGCAAGCTGGAACCCTACGGCATCATCGTCGTTTCCGTTGAAATCAAAGACGTCCAAATTCCGGAAGCATTTGCGCAGGCGGTAGAGGACAAGAAGGTCGCCGAGCAGATTCAGGCGCGCGCAGAGACGGAGAAACTGACGGCGATCATCAAGGCCGAGCAGGAACTCGAAGTCAAGAAGCTGGAAGCTGAGGCGAACACGATCGTCACACAGACGCTGTCCGAGCAGATTCTCCGTCAGCAGTTCATCACCAAATGGGACGGCAAACTGCCGCTGTACTCCGGCAACGACGGCGCACTGAATATGCTCCTGCCGGCGACGCAGGGCGCGGCAGTCGTCGAATAACCGAATTGCACAGAAGCACGCAGCGTGATGTTTTAAATGTCCCGCTGCGGAATAGGATATAATAAACCGCATGGAAAAACTTACGGATCTCTATCAGCAAAAAATACTCGCCCTTGCCCTCTTTGCGGGGGAAATCATGATGAAGAGCGGCGCCGAGATCTATCGCGTAGAGGATACGGTCGCCCGCATCTGCCACACCTGCGGCATCGGCTATGTCGAATGCTTCGCAACGACCACGGGCATCTTCCTGTCGCTGGACAACAGCAGCGACGAGCACAACATGCACACCTTCATCAAACGCATCAACGGGACAGCGATCAACCTTTCCAAGATCTCAAAGATCAACCGTTTTTCACGCAAGTTCACCGAAACGGATTCACCGGTGGAAGAATGGCACGAGCAGCTTCGCGAAATAAATGCCGAGAAGTTTCTCGCGCTTCCGCTGCGCATCCTCGGTGCAATCCTCGTCGGCGCGTTCATCGTCCCGTATTATGGTGGCGACGTATTTGATATGATCGCGGCGGCGATCAGTGCCGGCGCAGGCTGTCTGATCTCGGCGGGGGTGGAAAAGCTAAGAGTTCCGCCCTTTATGAACATCTTCTTCAGCAGCGCAGGTTGCGCTTTGCTCATCCTGCTGCTCGCGTCGATCGGACTGGGTCACAACATCACTCCGATGTTCATCGGTGCCGTAACGATCTTCATGCCGGGCGTCGCGCTCACAAATGCAGCTCGGGATCTCCTGTCCGGGGAAATGCTCGGCGGTGTAGCGCGTCTCGCGGAAGCCTTAATCGTTGCAGTCGCCATCGCCGGCGGTATCGGTGTAATGTTGAAAATATGGCTGTTCGCCGGCGGAAAATATTATTTTGCAGGAATCGCGACATATCCGTTGCCGCTTTTTCTGGCTTTCGGTGCGCTGGTCACGTTTGGATTTTGTCTGCTCTTCAATTCTCCGATAAAAATGATGCCCCTTACGAGCGTCATCGGCGGTATCGGCATGTATGTCCTTGTGGGTGGTGTCCAGATCGGCTACAGTGCAGTAGCCGCCACTTTCGCCGGTTCCTGCATTGTGGCAATTCTCGCGGAATTTTCATCCAGAGCAGGCAAAGATGCAACAACGGTCTTCATTCTGCCCGGGATCATCCCTTTTGTCCCCGGTACCGCCATCTATCAAACCATGGAGAACATCCTGAACGGAGAGTTCACCATAGCGGCAGCAAATTGCGCCACCGCCCTGATCTTGGCAGGAAGCATCGCATTGGCGCTCATCCTGATCGCGACATTGACGCGCCTGATCATGGCGCTCGTCAGAAGAATCTCCGGTCTCAGGAAGCGCAAAAAATAACACGGCGGAACCGCCTCCTTGTGTTACCGTTTCCGGCGCGATCCGCCGCCGGCGACGCTCAGACGCGTGACGGCCTTCCGAAGCGTAATATCCGCCTTCAAAAATTCATCCTCGTCGCTCTCCGCCTGCTTATGCGTCTCAAAGTACTGCTTCGCATAATCCAAGCGCTCCTGCGCACGTTCGATATCGATTTCTTCCTGCCACTCGGCAACGTCGGTAAAGATCGTAATATTATGTTTCACGTCGATAAATCCGCCGGAAATCGCACCGATCTTAAAGTCCTTGCTACCGGCCTCCTGCACCCAGATCTCACCGATCGCCAGAAGTTTACATGCCCACGCATGATGCGCCATAAAACCCTCGTCGCCGAACTTGGTTCGCACGATCACGAGCTCTACCTTATGATCGTAGAAGAGCTTTTCGGGCGTAATGATTTCAAGTCGTATGCTGTCAGCCATTTTGCTTTACACTTATCCGTATATCCTGCATATTCCGCATAATTCGTCTATGCCTTTGACTTCTCAAAACGTTCGACCACCTCATCGATGCCGCCCGCAAACAGGAACAGGGATTCGGGAACATCGTCGTGCTTTCCATCCAGAATCTCCCGGAATCCGCGCACCGTTTCCTTGATCGGTAGATATTTTCCGGGCGTCCCCGTGAAGGCTTCCGCAACGCTGAACGGCTGCGAAAGAAAACGCTGTATCTTGCGCGCACGGTTTACGATGAGCTTGTCGTCGTCGGAGAGCTCGTCCATACCGAGGATTGCGATGATGTCCTGAAGATCCTTGTAGTGTTGCAGCACCTCTTGGACCTCACGCGCCGTATTGTAATGTTCCTCGCCGATGATCAGCGGATCCATGATGCGCGATGAGGATTCGAGCGGATCGACCGCCGGGTAGATGCCGAGTTCCGTGATCGCACGGGACAGCACGGTCGTCGCATCGAGATGCGCAAACGTGGTCGCCGGCGCCGGGTCGGTCAGGTCGTCGGCGGGCACATAGATGGCCTGCACCGATGTGATAGAGCCCTTTTTCGTCGAAGTGATTCGCTCCTGCAGCGCACCCATCTCCGTTGCGAGCGTCGGCTGATATCCGACCGATGAAGGGACGCGTCCGAGCAGCGCGGATACTTCCGAACCGGCCTGCGTAAACCGGAAGATGTTGTCGATAAACAGCAGCACGTCCTGACCTTCCTCGTCGCGGAAGTACTCCGCCATCGTGAGACCCGTCAGCGCGACGCGCATTCTCGCACCCGGCGGTTCGTTCATCTGACCGAAGACCATGGCGGTCTTCTCGATGACGCCCGAGTCGATCATTTCGTAATACAGATCGTTTCCCTCACGCGTGCGTTCGCCGACGCCCGCGAAGACGGAGATGCCGCCGTGTTCCTTTGCGATGTTGCGGATCAGTTCCTGAATGAGCACGGTCTTGCCGACACCGGCGCCGCCGAACAGACCGACCTTTCCGCCTCTCGTATAAGGCGCGATGAGATCGACGACCTTGATGCCGGTTTCAAAGATCTGCGCCGTGGTATCCTGCTCCTCAAAGGAAGGCGCTGCCCTGTGGATCGGCATTTTCTTTGCGGTTTTGACGGGTTCCTTTCCGTCGATGTTTGCGCCCGTGACATTGAAAAGTCGGCCCAACACTTCGGAACCGACCGGCACCGCAATCGGTCCGCCCGTATCGATCGCTTCCATGCCCCTGTACAGACCGTCCGTGGACGAGAGCGCGATGCAACGGACGACGTCATCACCGGTATGCTGTGATACTTCGGCGACGATCTCACGACCGTCCGCGTTGATGATGATCGCCGAAAGCAATTCCGGCATCGTATCCTGTCCGAATTTAATATCGATGATCGGACCGATGATCTGATTGATGATTCCCTTGTTATCTTTGCCCATATACCCCTCTCTTCTCTCTATTTTAATGCGTCAGCGCCGCTGACGATCTCCGTGATCTCGCTCGTGATCGCCGCCTGTCTGGCTCTGTTGTAGTACAGGTTCAGATCATCGATCATCTGCGTCGCATTATCGGTCGCATTTTCCATCGCGATGCGCCGCGCAGCATGTTCACAGGTCGCGGACTCCACGATGGCGCCGTAAATCATGATCTCGACGTATTTCGGAATCAGATAATTGAAAACTTCCTCCACTGAAGGTTCATATTCGACCGGTCGGCTGAGCGGTGCAATGCCGGGTTCCCGTTCCAGATCGAGCGGCAGCAGTGTTACCGTCTTGACACGTTGCTCCAACGACGAAATGAAAGACGTATAGATCAGCATGACCTCGTCGATTTCTCCGTCGTTGAAAAGCTTGATGATGGGTTTGCTGATATCGCGCGTTTCGACAAATGAAATATTCTCAGGCGGCGACAGATACTCACCGGAAATCTCATAATCCCGGCGCTTAAAATAATCACGTCCTTTGCTGCCGACGGCGATGATGTAGGGCTTTTCCCAATCCGCGTTGATCTCCGCCTGTGCCTGTTTGATCACATTCGCATTGAAGCTCCCGGCAAGTCCGCGGTTGCTCGTAATGATGACGTAGCAGGTTGTCTTGATCTCGCGGTCTCCAAGCAGATATTTCGTCGGAATCTCCCTGGTGTTATTGAAGATTTCCTCAATGCATTCCGTAACATAGTGAAAGTATTCATGCGTATTTTCAAAAGTTGCTTTCGCGCGCCGAAGCTTTGCTGCCGAGACGAGCTTCATCGCATTGGTGATGTGCTCGATGCTCGTGACGCTTCGAACCCTTCTTTTGATATCACGCATATTGTTTCCGGACATTGGATCTCGTTTCTTTTATAATGTACTTTTCAAAAATTCTTCTTTATATTCGCGAATGCCCTTGTTCAGCGAAGCATCGGCTTCTTCTGAAAGCGTGCCCGTCTCCGTAATCGTCTTCCCGACATTCGGATAGACGGAATCGATAAAGGTATACAGACCCTTTTCAAAATCAGCGATCTTCACAAGCGGGAGATCATCCAGATAGCCGCCTACTGCCGCATAAAAAATGATGACCTGATGCTGGATGGAAACGGGACTGTACTGCCGTTGTTTGATTACTTCCATAAGCACATGCCCATGATCGAGCCTTGCTTTTGTATCCTTGTCGATGTCGGAACCGAATTGTGAAAAACTTGCCAATTCCCGGTATTGTGCGAGTTCCAGTTTGACGGTACTTGCAACCTTCTTCATCGCCTTGATCTGCGCATTGCCACCGACACGGGAAACTGAGATGCCCGCGTTCACAGCGGGTCTCTGACCCGAGAAGAACAGATCCGTCTCGAGGAAAATTTGCCCATCCGTGATGGAGATGACATTGGTCGGAATGTAAGCCGATACGTCGCCGGCCTGCGTTTCGATAATGGGCAGTGCGGTGATCGAACCGCCACCAAGTTCGTCGGAGAGCCTGGCTGCGCGTTCAAGCAGCCTGCTGTGCAGATAGAAAATATCGCCAGGATATGCCTCGCGCCCCGGTGGCCGGCGCAGCAAAAGCGACATGGCTCGGTAGGCTACCGCATGCTTGGAAAGATCGTCATAGATGATGAGGACATCCTTCCCCTGATACATGAAGTGTTCCCCGATCGCGCATCCCGCATACGGTGCGATATATTGGAGTGGCGCGACTTCACTGGCCGTTGCGGAAACAACGATCGTATATTTCATCGCACCCTTGAGCTCAAGTTGCTGAACCATCTGTGCGACAGTCGACTTTTTCTGACCGATGGCGACATAGATGCAGATGACGTCCGCGTCGGCCTGATTGAGAATCGTATCGATGGCGATGGCCGTCTTACCCGTCTGACGGTCGCCGATGATGAGTTCGCGCTGACCTCTTCCGATCGGGATCATGGAATCGATCGCCTTGATTCCTGTCTGGAGCGGTTCGTTGACGGATTTCCGCTGTAACACGCCGGGTGCAGGAAATTCTACAGGTCTGCTCTCCTTTGACTGAATCGGTCCTTTACCATCAAGCGGCTGCCCGAGCGCGTTTACCACCCTTCCGATGAGGGCTTCCCCCACAGGTACCTCCGCGACCCTTCCGGTCGGCTTCACGATATCGCCTTCCTTGATATGCGTATCGGGTCCCATGATGACGACGCCTACATTTTCCTCTTCAAGGTTCAGCGCCATGCCGAATACGCCGCCCGGGAACTCAAGCAATTCGCTCGACATGCAATGTGCGAGTCCAAACACGCGCGCAATACCGTCACCGACCTGAATGACGGTGCCGAAATCCGACACATTCAGCTCGGAGTCGTAATTTTTGATTTGTTCCCTTATAACAGCACTGATTTCTTCCGGTTTGAGATTCATATTTTGCTCCATCTCATTACTTTGCAGCGATATAATTTTTGATTATATTGCTCTAATCAAACAGTGTTTCTTTCAGACCTTCCAGTTTCGTGCGAATGCTTGCATCGATCAGTTTTCCGTCGACGTAGATGCGTACACCGCCAAGAAGCGAAGCATCCGTTTCAGCGGTGAGCTTCGTTTTTTTTCTGAAAAGTTTTCCTGTTTCCGCTTCGAATTTACTGATTTGCGCTTCCGAAAGCGGCACGGCGGAAATGATCTTCCCGGACGTCACGCCATCGCGTTCGTCGACGAGCTTTTCAAAAGAAGCCCGAATGCCTGCGAACTGCGCGATTCGTCTTTTGTCGATCAGGATACAGAGAAAGTTCAATAGTTCTTTTTCGATGCGACCCTCAAAGACCTTCCTTGCGGATTCTTTTTTTTGCTCCCCCGCAAGCGTCGGCGTCTTGAGCAACTCGAAAAATTCAGGCGTATCCGAAAAAATACGGTTCAGATCCCGCAACTCTTCCCGGAACGTGTCGATCTTTCCAAGATCCCGCGCCGCCTCGTACAGGGCTTCTCCGTATGTGGTACCTACGGTCAGATTTTCCAATTTGAATTCCCCGCATTTTCGAGTGCTTTGTTGATAATCGTCTGTTGTTGTCCGGCGTCAAGCTTCTGTTCCAGAATCTTCTCTGCGGCATAGATCGAAAGCATCGCAATCTGATCGCGCATATCCTGGAGTGCATGTTCCCGCTCGCGCAGGATATCTTTTTCCGCCTGCGTCAGAATTTTTGACGCCTGCGCTTCCGCATTCCGGATGATTTCCCTTGCGTTCTCGTCCGCCTGCAGCTTTGCTTCTCGGAGGACTTCCCTGCGTTCGGATTCGATGTCGGCAAGCTTGAGATTGTAGGTTTCAAGCCGTTCCTCTGCGACACGCGAGACCGCATCTGCGTTGTCGAACGCGTCCGTGACCTTCTGCTCACGTGCAAGCATAAATGCCCGTACCTTCTCAAAAAAGAATTTCTTCAAGATAAAGTACAGCACGAGGAAGGTGATGAGAACCATCACCAGCGTCCAGTTAAAACTGATTAATGGCGCACTGTGCATAGTGTTCCCTTTCCGGCGGCGCTCAGACCTGCGCTACAAGCGGATTTGCGAACAGCAGAATAATGGCGACCACAAGCGAAAAGATGACCGAAGTCTCCGCCATGGCAAGACCGATGAACATGGTAGACATGATATCGCCCTTCGCTTCGGGCTGACGTGCGATACTCTCCACCGCTTTGCCCGTTGCGATACCCTGACCGAGCCCGATGCCGAAACCCGCGATCATCGCAATCCCTGCGCCGAGTGCTGAAAGCCCCAGTACAAATGCCTCCGGTGTAATTCCCTGCATAATACCTTACCTCCTATTTCAATTCGGACGATCTTCGCCCAAACAACCGATACGATAATGAAAACAATAACGAATTTTCCGCTCCTTCAGTGGTCGTCATGCGACGTGATCGCCTTTGCAATGAAAGACATCGTCAGCATTGAGAACACAAACGCCTGCAGAATCGGTTCAAATATATCGAAAAACGCATTGAGCGGCAACGGCAAAATCGCCTGCAGCAGCGGCACCGGAAGATGAATGACCTCCTCCGATAAAAAGCTGAGTCCCTCGAAAGCGAGCTCTACAATGATCACGCCTGCGAGGATATTTCCAAAGATACGAAAACTCAGGCTGATCGGAAAGGTGACTTCCTCCAAAATATTGATCGGAACCATGAACGGATACGGTTTTGTAAAATGTTTCAGGTAACCGAGCATCCCCTTGGAACGAATGGAATTGTACTGAATGATCAAGAAGATAAGACAGCCGAGTGCAAACGTCATGTTCACATCCGCAGTGACCGCCCGGATGCCCAGCAGCCCGAGCGCATTTGCGATGAGCAGATAGAGGAAGATCGTGCCGATGAACGGTGCAAACGACAACTTATCCTTGCCCATGGTATCGCGCACAAAGTTGTATACGTATTCGACGATCAGTTCCGCAACACCCTGCGCACCCTTCGGTTGTTTTTTTAAATTGCGGGTAGAAATAAGCGCAAAGATGATGATGGCGACGGAAACGACGATCGCCCAGATCACGGTCTCGGTGATGAAGACCCCTTTGAGCGGTCCTTCATCGAACCATATGATGATCCTTGGTCCTACGCTCACAACAACACCCTCATTTTTTCGGACTATCCGGCAACGGTTTGTTTAAAACCGTACCTGTAACCGCGGCCTCCTGTGCCTTCGCCGCTTTTTTCTTTGCGATCCGAAGATCTACTGCGTTGATATAGATGATCGCAACATACACCGTCAAAAATCCAATGGCGGTTCCCAATCCGCCTTCAAATCCAAAATACAGCAGCGTCACGAGAAATGCGGCGGCATAAATAATGACCCGGAGAAGCAGACCAAGCGCCGGAAGAAACTTATTCTCCTTTTGTACAGAAATCTCGGTGATCAGCGTCATGAGGCATACATTCAGAATTGAAATCAAGGTTCCGATCAACAGTCCTAAACAAAAATACGGTTTAAGTCCACCGATCGGAAATGATGCAACCACACACAGAATCATGATCACCACACCATATAGGATCGCTTTATTTCTAAGTTTCTTTACGTCCGTATCAAGCTCCGTTCCGCCGCCTGAAACGATGAATTTCCAACGTTGCTATATACTTATCCGGCAGGCTGTTTTTTTGTATAAATTTAATTATACTACAAAAAGCGGAAAAATAAACCGCTTTGCAATCGATACTTTTTTCACAATTTAATGGAACTACATCATTTTGTCGGGATGCTTGTTAAGGTAGAGCGGATTGCTCGAACCCGCCTACCTTATGCACTTTACTGCAGTGCGCCCTTCTTTTTTATCCGCGCTATTTTTCGTCTTTGTTCCACTCCCATATCAGCAGAATGATGAAAAGCAACGCCGTGCAGAACAGGAAAACCGATTCGAGGTAAAGCCGCCGCGAGAAGATGATGGCCGAAATACCCATGATCGCGCTGATTCCGTAGAGCATCAGCACCGAACGCCGTTGCCCCATGCCGAGATGCGTGAGTTGATGATGCAGATGCGCCTTGTCGGCGCTGAAAATCGACTGCCGGTGGATCAAACGTCTGAGCACTGCAAATAAAACGTCGAAGATCGGCACGCCGAGCACGAGCACCGGTACGATGGTCGCAATGATCGCGGCACCTTTCGCGGGACCGATGACGGATACGGATGCGAGCATAAATCCGAGGAAAAGCGCACCGCTGTCGCCCATGAAGATCTTCGCAGGGTAGAAGTTGTACGGCAGAAAACCGAGTGCGGCACCCGCACAGACGAGCATCGAAAGCGTTACGATCGTCTGCCCGGAAAGATATGCCGAGTAGCCGATCGAAAGCGCGGCGAGCGCTGTCACACCGGCGGCGAGGCCATCCAAACCGTCGATCAGATTGATCGTATTTGTGACGAAAACAATCCAGAGGACGGTCACAAAAAAGCTGATGATCAGGTTTCCGATTGAATTCCCTGCAAATTCCAATCCGAAAAGATTGATCGCCGGAATCCGGATACCCAAAAAGAACACGACGGCCGCACATACGATCTCAAAGATCAGTTTCACGACCGCTCTTAATTTCAAAAAATCGTCAACCACGCCGAGGATGTAGATCAGCGTACCGCCGACGGCGATGCTGACCAGTTTCCAGACGGGTTCGTCGATCGTAAACTGCTCCGGAACGAAAGGAAATATGACGAAGCGAAGGCACAGAATCGTCACCGTCATGGCGATGAAAATCGCGAATCCGCCAAATCTCGGAATCGGCAATTTGTGCATTCTCCGGGTGTCTCTCGGCACGTCCATTGCGCCGATCTTGGGCGCAATACGGATCGCCACCGGCGTCAAAACCGCCGACAATATGACCGGAAGCACAAAGCATACCAGTGCGATCAGGATCATTGCTGTCTTATCCGACATCATTCCGCTTCGTTGTTGAGCGGCACGATCTTGAGTCCCGCTTCCTCAAGCATTTTTTCGGAAAGCTCATCCGGATACCCTTCTCCGACGACGATCTTCCGGATACCGGCATTGATAATCATCTTCGCGCAAATCACACACGGCTGATGCGTAATATAAATGGTCGCACCCTCGAT
>JAISKP010000166.1 GCA_031260885.1 Eubacteriales Family XIII. Incertae Sedis bacterium | reverse complement strand
AATATTAACATTTTCCATGAAAAAACGCAACGGCTTTTTCCTTATCTAGGGTGATCTGCGCCTTCAGTTCTTCAAGACCTGAGAATTTCTGTTCACCGCGCAGCATGGTGACCAGATTCACACGGATGTCCTGCCCATAAAGCGTGCCGGTCACCCCAAACAAATGCGTTTCCGCAAGTTTCTTTCCGTCGCCGATCGTCGGTCTGTCGCCGATGTTTGTGACACTTTCGTAGATCACGCCGTTCAATTCCGTCTCACTCACATACACCCCGTAGGGCGGCGTGACCATGCGCTCATCCAATGGGATGTTCGCGGTGGGAAATCCGAGCGTGCCGCCGACTTTATTGCCCGGAATCGTCCTGCCGAGCACAGAATACCGACGTCCCAGATATTCCGGACACAGATCGACCTTTCCCTCGGCGATCAGATTTCGGATCAGCGAACTGCTGACAAGCGTACCGCCGACCTTAAACGGCGGCATTACGTCCAGATCAAATCCAAACCTGCCTGCGGCGTCTACGAGCGTCGCGGTATCCCCCGACGCACCCTGTCCGAAGCGAAAATTGAATCCGCACCCCACAACGGTTGCCTTCAGCCGCGCCAGCAGGATGTGCTGAATAAATGATTCCGAAGGCATTTCATGGAAATGTGCATCAAATGGCACCGAGAACAGATAATCGACCCCCATCGAGGCGATCAGCGCGATCTTATCCGCTTCGCTGACGATGTTCTTTACAACCGTGCGTCCGGCGATAAAATTTTTGGAATGGTTGGAAAAAGTGAAGACCGCGCTTTTCAACGCGCGCGCGCGCGCCGCCGCTACCGTGCGCAGGATCAGCGCCGCGTGCCCCCGGTGTACGCCGTCAAAGTTGCCGAGCGCAACTGCCGCTGTTTCGTTTCCTACGATCTCCTCGATCGATGTAAAAATTTCCATTCTCTTACAATTCCCGTTTCGCTTCTTCAATTTCCACAGATGCCGCTGTGATCACCTTATAAGGTTTGATCAGCGCACCGTCCACTTTGCCGATTCCGATAAAACCGTCTGCGTCGTATACGCGTATATAACCCGTCGGAACATCCGCGCATCGCTGCACGGATATACCCGTAGCGAACTTCGCCGCCCCGGGTGCATCGAGTGCTGTTTTCGGCAGCCCTTTGATCGCCGCATCGATCGGCAGGATCGGCAGCGGCATATTTCTCTCCCGCATTTCGGAGAGTTCATCCGGACTGTAACCATCCTCAATTCGAAATCCGCCGCTTCTCGTCCGCGTCAATCCGCTCATGACACCGCCGCAGCCCAACGCCCGACCGATGTCACTGCAAATCGTACGCACATAGGTTCCCCGTGAACAGCTGACCGTAAAGTCAACCGTGCCTGCATCTTGGTCTATTTTGTTTACAATAATATGTTTTATGTTAACTTCTCGTTCTTTCAGCGCTTCTTCCGGCAAGACTTCTCCTGCACGCGCATAATCATACAACTTGCGCCCTTTATATTTCACCGCCGAATAGATCGGCGTTCGCTGCACGATGTCTCCTTCAAACGAAGCGATTATACGCTCGATTTCCGCGCGATCCGGCAAAGACCGGTTTTCAGGAAAGGTTCTTCTGACCGCACCCCAGATGTCCTGCGTATCGCTCTCATAGCCGAGTTTCATCACGCAACGATAGCATTTCACCTCATCCTTGTCCGCAAACTCGATCACGCGCGTCGCCTTACCGATAAAAATTGGCAGTACGCCTGTCGCCATCGGATCAAGCGTCCCGGAATGTCCGACCTTACGGACACCCGTCAACCTGCGTATGATGTTCACCGCATCGTGCGAGGTCATTCCCTGTGGTTTATTGAATACGATGATTCCGTTTTGCGTCATAAATGCAGTTACAGTGTCTTTTCAAGAACATCCGCGAGTTCTGCGATGACCTCGGAAAGCGGTTTTGAGGTCGTGAAACCCGCTGCGCGGATATGACCGCCGCCGCCGAAGATTCCCGCAAGTTCCGCCACATCATAGAAAGATCTCGAACGCATACTGCCCTTCGTCCGTCCGTCCTCTGTCTCCCGCACAAATGCGGACACTTCGACGCCCCGGATCGATCTGAGCTTTTCTGCGATTCCCTCGGTTTCCTCTTCGAGCGCACCCGTGTCGACAAGCATCTTCTGCGTGAGGAACGCGATGACGCCTTTACCGCCCGAGACCGATCTCAGCGTCGATAAGACGACTTTTTCAAGATATAGCTTTTCAATCCGTCGGCTGTGATAAATTTCATCGCTCACCCGTGCCGGCGAAACACCCTTTTCCAGTAAATCCGCCGCAATGCGGTGCGTCTTACCGCTCGTGTTGTCATACTGAAATCTACCGGTATCCGTTACGATTCCTACATAAACTGCCTCCGCGATCGAAGCGTCTATCTCGACACCGAGCGCGAGAATCAGTTTGTACATGATTTCGGATGTCGCCGATGCTTCCGTGTCAATGTAGTTATAGTCAAATATCGGTTTGCTGGAGACATGATGATCCACGCACATGGTCTTCGCACTTTGCAAGAAAAACGCACTTCTGCCGCTCAGGCGTTCGGGTTCCGCCACGTCAACCAGGATAGAAATATCGGCTGGCGTCTCAGTCAAAAGTTCTGTCATTTGCGCGGTGCAGCCGTTTTCGATGAACATAATGTTGTTTGGAATTTTCTCATCGATCACCACCGCACAGTCCTTGCCGAGTTTGCGAAGTGCGAGACACAGCGCGACCGAAGAGCCAAGCGTATCCCCGTCCATGTTTTCATGCGGGAACAGGTAGATGATGCCTGCGTCTCTCAGCACCTCCACCAAATCTTCCAGCACATCGCTTTCAGGAAAATCGCCGGACGCATCCGCTTCGGCGGATGATGTACGTTTCAACGTGCCGATGATCGACTCAATGTGCCTGCCGTAGTCTTCCGAAGTGTCAAACTGGAACCGCAGATCCGGTGTATGCCTGAGTCCCAATCGGGAACCGATCTCCTTTCGGATCAGCCCTTTGGCGCTTGCGAACGCGCCAAGGATGGCTTCCTTTTCCTGCGCCGAGACGTCTCCGCCGACGCCGCTTCCAAGCATTGTGAAATAAACAGTCGCAATAGTTCCGTCATCCGCCGCTTTCACGCCGGTGACGCTGACCATTCCTGAAGAAAAACGCGGATCTTTCAGTTCCCGAAGGAGAAGCTCGCTGATGATGCGCTTGATTTCCTCCCCGATCCTGCCGCCTCTGTAATTCTTTTTCACCTTATAATCTCTCTATCTCTTCCATCATGAAGGCTTCGACGATATCGCCTTCTTTGATATCATTGAAGTTCTCAATGCCGATTCCGCACTCATAACCGGAAGCGACTTCACGTACGTCATCTTTGAACCGGCGCAGCGAGGAGATCTTTCCCTCGTGGATGACGATGCCGTCCCGCACGATTCGAACCTGTGCATTGCGCTGCACCTTGCCCTCAATGACATAGGCACCACCGATGACACCGGCGCCGGGAACTTTGAATATTTCCCGGATCTCCACCTTGCCGAGCACGACTTCCCGGAACTCCGGGTCGAGCATGCCCTTCAGCGCGGCTTCAATTTCATTGATCGCATCGTAGATCACACGGTAAGTACGGATTTCGACGCCCGACTGTTCCGCCAGTGCGGTCACAGAGGAACCGGGACGCACATTGAATCCGATGATGACGGCATTCGACGTGCCCGCGAGCATGACGTCCGACTCCGTGACCGTTCCGACGCCGGAATGGATGATGTGAACGCGTACCGCGTCGTTGCTCAGTTTTTCAAGCGACGAGTTCAGGGCACCGACGGATCCCTGAACATCACCCTTGACAATGATATTCAGTTCCTTGAGTTCGTTTGCGCTGATCTGGCTAAAGAGCGTTTCAAGGCTTGCGCCCGAAGTCCGCATCATAATTTCCTCGCGCTGCCGCATCTTTCTGCCTTCGGCGATCTCCCGCGCGACCTTATCTTCGCTGACCGCGTTGAAGATATCACCCGCCTGCGGCACATCGCTGAGCCCGGTGATTTCGACAGCGGTTGACGGTCCGGCTGTTTTAATGTTCTTGCCGGCAAAATCGCTCATTACCCGGATATGTCCGCTCGCCATGCCGGCTACGATGCTCATACCCGTCTTCAATGTGCCGTTCTGCACGAGCAAGGTCGCAACGGCACCTTTGGATTTATCGAGCCGCGCTTCGATGACCGTGCCGATAGCCAGTCTGTTCGGGTTTGCCTTGAGTTCCAACACCTCCGCCTGAAGGAGAATCATCTCCAGCAGATTTACAATGCCTTCGCCCGTCTTCGCGCTGACCGGTGCGCTGATCGTATCGCCGCCCCACTCCTCAACGAGGATACCGCGGTCAGCGAGCTCCTGACGTACACGATCCGGATTTGCGCCGTCTTTATCCATTTTGTTGATCGCGACAATGATCGGCACACCCGCAGCTTTCGCATGACTGATCGATTCGATCGTCTGCGGCATGACGCCATCATCCGCTGCGACGACGAGCACGGCGATGTCCGTAATGTGTGCACCTCTTGCGCGCATCGCTGTGAAAGCTTCATGACCCGGTGTATCCAAGAACACGATCTTCTGATCGTTTACGGTCACTTCCGAAGCACCGATGTGCTGCGTGATACCGCCGGCCTCACCGAGTGTAACATTCGTTTTGCGAATCGCATCGAGCAGAGAGGTCTTTCCATGATCGACATGTCCCATTACGGTGATGATCGGCGGACGGGACAGAAGGTCTTCTTCCGTGTCCGTGAAGATCTCAATACCTTCTTCTATGATCTCTCCTTCGTCTTTTGCGACAAAGACCGGAACATTTAACTCGTCGCCGAGCAGCAACACCGTCGTTTCATCAAGTGTCTGGTTGATGTTGGCCATGATACCCAATTTCATGAGCCCCATGATGACCTCGGAATTCGTCTTTTCGGTCTGTTCCGCAAAACCTGCCACGGTAATCGGCACCGTGAGGATCCGCGTACCCGGATCGAGATCTTCCGGAATCGGTGTGATCTCCGGTTCATTTTTTGTATGGTATTTTGATCTGTTCTTCGATTTTGTCGGACGTTTTTCAAGAGAGCTGTCCTCCAGAATCGGACTGCGTTTTGAACCCCTAAAATCTTCGACAGGAGCGCGTTTCCCGGTCGGACGTGCGCTGTGTTTTTTGCCCTTTTCTCCGGGTACATTTCCGGACTTCGATTCACTGCCGATCTGCGTACGCGATTTTTTATCCGGATTCTTCCCCTTTTCTTTCTCTTTGCCTTCCCGAACGGGTTCCTTTCCGTCTCCGGCGGCTTTTGCAACCGGTGCATTCTGTGCTGCCTGTTTGCTGCGGGTTGCAAGCTTGCCGGTTCCCGCAGATGTGGGAGCGACCGCGGGAACAGTTTTGATTGGATCTGCCGTGACATTCGCCGGTGCCGTTTCTGTCGGTGTGGAAACAGCCGGTTTCAGAGATCCTCCGTTGGAAGGCGCTTCCGTTTTTTCGGTTGTTTCAGATGGTGCGGCTTCGGACGCTGCAGTTTCTGCTTTGGAAGCTGTGGAAGTTTCTGCGCCGACGGCGGTTTTCGCCGTTTCGCCTTGTGCTTTTCTTTCGGGCGCTATAGGCGCAGGCGCAGACGTTTCATCTTCGGACGCCTGATCGGTAAACGCAACCTTCAGAATCGGCTTTTTTCGAGGCGTTGCCGTGACAGTCGTCTCGATTTCACTGCTGATTTTTTCTGGAACCTCATCGATTTCTTTCGCTTTTGCTTCCGCTTCCAAAACCTCTCTGGAAATGCGTTTGGGACCGCTCGGCTTCTCCGTTTCCGGCTGTGGATCGGTTACGGGTTCGGCAGCGTTTTTTGCTCTGCGAATCGGCGAATTTCCTGCCGTCTTTGCAGGTTCCGGAGTTTCAGCAACTGCCTTCACGGATGCCTTTGCTTTCGGCGTGACCTTCGAGATTTTTGACTCGCTGCCACCCGCAGGGTATCTCAATGCGTGAATCAGCGCCTTGGTGTCCTCGTCCGACAGCGAAGCCATATGGTTTTTCGCTTCGATACCGAGTTCGCCGGCTTTCTTCATCACATCTTTGCTCTGCATCCTGAATTCAGTCGCTATTTCATGTATTTTCATAGACTATCCTCCCGCAGGTTTGCATATAATTCAAATGCGCTCCTGAGCACTTCATAATCAGATTCCGTTATCCCTTCGATACCCAGTCCTCTCGAGATTGATTTTTTCTTTTTGGCGAAGTCGAAACATGCGCTGTCAGGACACAGATATACGCCTCTTCCGTTAGACTTTCCGGACGGATCAAGCACAGGTTTTCCATCTCCTGCAACA
>JAISKP010000123.1 GCA_031260885.1 Eubacteriales Family XIII. Incertae Sedis bacterium | reverse complement strand
CCGCGTTTGGGGCGCAACACACGCGGGGAGTGTTGCGCGGGTTGTATGCTGTGATAGACCTGAAGGCGTGATGCAAGTGCTATCATTGGTCCTGTCAGCGTGCCGTAATATAGGGGTGATGCGATGATCAGATTGTCGAAATCGTCACGATATACGGTCTGCATATCGTCGGATATCGCACATCCTTTATGCGTGAGACAATAGCGGCAGTCCACGCACGGGTTGATTTGATCTCTGTATACGGAGAGTTCGGTCACGCTGCCGTGTAGCGATGCGCTGAAAGCATGAAGAAGTGCGGCGGTGTCGCCTTCAATCCTCGGTGATCCGTTGAGAATCAAGGTGTTCACTGGTTACGATTCCTCTATTAATACAGTTCTTTTCATCTGAATAGCATAGCACAAGTTTAGCAACGTGCAACAGTGGAATCGGTTATATTCACTTGGATTTTGATACGGTGTCGAATGACAATTCGGGGTTATGAGTGACATTCCGATCATCATGCTCATCCGAATACACTCCAGCTCGGTTTTTTGAAATGTCTTCAAGAAACATTTTGGACAGCTTTGTGGACCACCGCTGAAATGGTTCTCTAAAATATTGGACACCGTCTACTTGCGTATACTTTTCAATCGTTTCACCTGTGGCATCGGGGATATCTGTGGCGATTCTCTTTGCGATCTCCAGCACGAAGTCCGCATCTACATCAGCACGCTTCGCAAATTTTATAATGTTGCTATAATGCAGATCACCAAAGTCCTTACACCCTCCGATATTTTGGGCCAATCTGAATACGCCTCCGGTGACCGTCTTGTTGTCGATGTCGAAGGTTGAGGAGATGTCATAAAGCGGTGCGAGGCGCACACGCTGACCGTCAAGTAACACCGAATAATTTTTCGCATGACCATCAGGTGCACCCATGAAATACTGAAAGAACAGACCACTGATGAAATCTTTTATGTTGGATTCTCTGTCAACATTCAGGCTGTGCTTATCGAGCAGTCCTACGATGTCGGCGGCTGTCGGTCCCTTTTCGGATTCATATTTCTGATCCGGTAGCACTGACAATGATTGACATATATCCTCCTGATGCAACCGGTAGACGTTGCCGTTCCCGCCGGTGGCTCTGTCGTAACGGGTTACTATAATTGCGGTTTCTTCGCCAAAATGTTGGTAGTTTACTTCGGCGGCGTTTAGACCAAGACGCTCTGCGATTTTCATGCACAGGAATTCGTTTAGTGCCTGATGCGGAAAAATTTGTATCCCCGGCTTTAGAATGTGCGTTGTCGGAATTCCGCCTAGGGCTTTGTACCAATGACCGTCCTGCCGGTGCAATGCAAACTTTGACTGGAATCCTGCAAGTGAGATATGTTCACCGCTGCGGATTCCCGGGTCTTTTGGATTTGTGCGTACATCATAGAGCCTTTTTTCTATCTCTTCGTCGGATATCGGTTCAAGTCTTTCTTCTCTGCTTTGGATTTTCGCTGCCTCTCCCGGCAGAACAAACTGAAGGGCGCCCGCACAATCAAGTCCGAGTATGCTGAAATATTTGAACAGATTGTCCGCCGAGAATTCATGGCTGCGGGCCAGCTGTGCAAGTTTATCACTGTCATCCGGTCTTAGGTTCAATAAAAATTTCCTGAAGGGACTTCTGTATACAACCGTATGGTCAAGCATGCTCAACGAAAGAGGGGTTTGGTCAAGGCTATAATCAGGATCATATTCAAAGGCAACCGATCCAGCATTTTTGTATGGATGCATCTGACCGATGTGCGTTTTATTCAGATATAGCTCCAGTATTTCGGCTCTCATAATTCACACTCCAATTCCACATCGAGCAATCTGAGCAGCTTTACAACACTATAGAATCCGGGCTCTTCAAGTTTGCCGGTTTCGATCGCAGATATTCTGCTATATGGTGTGCCGGCGAGTTTCGCAAGATCCTTCTGCGAAAGGTTTTTCGCTTTTCGTGCGGTTCTGATGACAATCCCTAAATGTTCGGGAGATTTTATACTATATGTCATATTTACCTCCATTATGCCTCTGGATTTATATTATAGCATAAATTTGGCACCATTGTTTATTTCGATGAAAATAAATTGAAAATTGAAATCTTGCATGGAAACGACAATCGCGGAGCCTGCGGCGGTCTACACGACGAAGAATGTTGAATGTACGATTTCGGTCACAGAAGCGGCGGAACCGACCCCTATTAAGTCTCCGGGAATTTGAGCGTGTAGATTGAGCCCTGAAATTCGATCTGATCCTTCCGTCGGAGTTCGTTGAGCGCTTCCGAAAGTGTGCTCCTGTCCACACAAAGGTACTGTGCGAATTCCTCCTGATTCATGCCGATGTCAAAAGAATTGCTGTTGTATCTTTCGCGCAGAATGTCCATAAAGATGATGGCGCGCTCTTTTACTTTATGCCGCGAAAGAATGTCCGATTTATTCATGAAGCGAATGCTTTCATCCGCCATAGCGGCGACAATATTGTCGAAGATTGCAATGCGGATGGCAACGGGAATTTTGCGGTTGTGCACCAGATTGTTGTAGGGGATCCGTATCACGCGGCAAGGTGAATTTGCGATGATGGTCGTCGGGCTCGTGCCCTTGCGGGAAACGACGGCTTCAAGATTCACAACAGACGGCGGAATATAGGAGTTGACCAGTTGCACGTGCCCGTCGATGTGGTATTTTTGACTGACCAACGTTCCACGATCCAGACAATCGACGAACGGCACCAATTCGCCTTGCACATAAAGTGAATTGCCCCGTTTAAATTCCAAAGCCTGCGGTTCTGATGCCTCGCACGCCACAGCCAGCTCCTTCTCGGACAACCCGGTGAAAAGCTTGAATTTTTGCAACAACTCAACGAGGGTTGGCTCATTTTCTTGTAAAATCTTTTTCTTTTTCATTCCGTTATGTAAAATAATAATGCAAATTCATCTAAATTATGTTCTATGTAGAACATAATTGCAAGTTATTTTGTTATATAATACTGCTATTAAAGCATGGGAAAAACGATTCGGTGCCGGGAGCATTAAGTAAAGTAAATTAAAACATTGAGAGGGAAAGATGCTGTTTCAATGGACGGACGAGAAGATTGAGCTCTATGTCAGGGCTTCAAGATACACGGGTTTTCACAGAAAACTGGCGGCGTATATCAGTCCCTTACTGACCGAAAATGATACGCTGACGGATATTGGCTGTGGTCCCGGGCTCATTGCCCTGACGCTGGCACCGATGGTGAAGTCCATCATGACGATCGATGTCGATGCTCGAGTGACAGGGTATCTTACGCGAGAAGCGGAAAAAGCGCATGTTAAAAATATAACAACAATAACGGCGGACATTGCCGATGTGGCGGATACCGCCTGCGATGTGGCACTGATGTGTTACTTCGGCATTCCCGAAGAACGTTTGGTGAAAATCCTCGATACGGCAAAGCGGTTGACGGTCATCATCACGCATGGCGCGGGTACTGCGTATGCGCCGAGCAAGATCAGTGCGACAGTCCGTAGATCCTATGCGACGGATATGGAAGAATTCTTATGTGCCGGTTGTTATGACTATAAGCGGATTGATGAAAAACTGAATTTCGGTCAGCCCTTGAAGTCAAAGGATGAGGCACGTTGCTTTTTTGAACTCTACTGTAAAGAAACGATTCCGGAAGTACGCTTGAAAAAAATAGAGAAGCAGATCGATCAGTTGCAGCCCACCGACGATAGCATCTATCCTTATTTCTTCCCCTGCCTCAAGGACGTTGCAATCTTTATGATTAAAAGCAATAAAAAATAATTTTAAATTTTCAACAATTTGTTCTATTTAGAACAGACAGTTCCCATCAGCTAAGAATATCTTTTTAACATACTGTGCTCAGCCTGAGCATATCTCACATTATTCAAATGAATAGGAAGGCCAAAGAAATGCATGAAATGAAACGATCACGAAATAGCGTATTTCGCATACTATTTGTGCTGGTGCTCGCGCTGTGCATCACCGCATCGCCCATCGCGATGACGTTCGCCCCCGGTACCGGACTTGCATACGGTGGAGACGAAGACACAACGCTGATTACAGGATCGTTCACGATTGCGGAAGCGGGCACATACGAACTTGTTGCAGCGCTTGCAAACGCGACCATCACGATTGCGACGGCGGATCCGGTCACGATCCTCGGCAACGGCATCGGGGATGCGGCAACGGTCATCGCAAATTCAAATATCAGTATCACGGGTCAGTCTGACGGCATCGACCTGACGCTTGAAAATGTTAGCATCAACAACAACGTTTCGAACGCGAACGTCATCGACTTTACGGGCGGAGAGAACACGCTTACGATCACAGGCGTAAACCTGCTCGAAGGCCTCGGCAACGGCGGCTCGACCAAAGCTATGGTTCGGGTAGCTCCTGACGCTTCACTCGATGTAAGCGGCAGTGGCACGCTGTACTTCTATAGTCAGGGACAGGGTGCCGGGTTCGGTTCCAACGCAGCAGAGAAGGCCGGTGATCTGTCTTTCAGCGCCGTCACCATATTCGGCAAGACCACACAGCCCGGTCCCGCGATCGGCAGCGGCGCATCGTATAGCGGACCCCAGGGCAATATCGTATTCAACTCCGGTGAATATACGCTCATCGGCAACTCCATGGCGGCTGCCATCGGCGGCGGTGCAGGCAGCGGCGGCGGTGCTTTGGCCACGCCCGGCGGCAATGTCCGAATCAACGGCGGTACGTTCAACATCAACGTGGACTTCAGCGGTGCTGCCATCGGCGGCGGCGGATATCGGGGCGGCAATGACGCGAACGGCGGCAACCTGATCGTAACGGGCGGTTCAATCCGCACCTATCTCGATACCAATGCGGTCAACTCATGGTCCGGACAGGGAGCGACAGCGCCAGGCGTGACGCCGATCGTCATCACGGCAGAAAAGATCAACGTTGATGGGGAACCGGTTTATCTCCTACCTTTCGATACGACCCCGGTTTCCGGCACATCGCCCTTTGCCGTCTATATCGACGATGAACTCTTCTATAACGGCGGCAGTCACCACTACCGGTTTGCAAACGAAGACCTCGACAGAGACCAGGAGACGCGTCCGATCACCACCACGCTGTCAAACTGGATCGAACTTTCGGATGAGCCCAACCTCTATTTCTATGTGACGGGCGAAGATCACACGATCAGCGTCAATGGCGTGAATTTCACAGCCACATGGAATGAGGCAACCTCAACCTTCACGGTAACGCAGGGAAATTCGGATAACGGCGGCGGCGAGCAGGTCGGTGCACCCGGCTCTGGCGATCTGGACGGCGACGGTATCGTGACGGTATTCGAAGCGGTGATCCTCGCAAGATACATCACCGGTCTTGAGACGCTGACCCCTGCACAGATCGCGGCAGTCGATATGGACGGAGACGGTGAACTCACGATAATGGATGCAGTACTGCTCCTGCGGAAGTCGGTAGGTCTGTAGGCTATTACTGAGTAAACACAGAGCCCACTCGATGCTACGGGTGGGCTCTGCAGTAAGCACTATATAATTGTGGTAATATACCATTTCAAATGAAGCCCTGCAGGGATAGGAGTCGCTTCGAATGTACCAAAAACGATTGATCGATAATTTACTAAAAGAAACCCTCGCTTAATTTCTCCTGATTTTTGTTTAAAGCAATTTGATCTTTTCGACAGAGAGACCGGTGGTTCTTGCAATGACCTCGATTGCGATGTTCTCGTCTTTCATTTTTCGGGCGACATCTTCCGCCTTATCAATACTGGCTTCTTCCCACGTCTCTTCCCGCACTTCTTCTGCGAGCACCTTCATATGTTCGTCAAAATCATACTCTTCCAGTATCATATGCTTCACCTCAGAAATGTGTGCTTCCAAATACTCCGCCATGAGCCCGCGGCTGATACAATAGTCAGTAGCCTCTTTGACAGCATTCTCAAGAGTCATGCCGGCAGATTTGTTGCTGTCAATCCGCCCTACGAATGCCGCATAGTCGCTGAGCGACTTACTGCGCGCAAGAATGTCGGCATTGTGTCCCTCATTCGTATTGTACACCGTCACCGTGAGTTCAAGCAACTCCTTCGTTTCGGCAGAAAGTGTCAAGTAAATGTGGGCAAGTCCCTGTTTCGCAAATTTCTTAAAATCTTCACCTGTCATATTGCTTTGATATTTCGAAAGTGATAACGGATAGCAGATTTAT
>JAISKP010000171.1 GCA_031260885.1 Eubacteriales Family XIII. Incertae Sedis bacterium | reverse complement strand
AACGCTCAAACGGAGGAGAACATGAGACATACAATCGGCGTAGTAATGGAAAACAAGCCCGGCGTCCTTTCGCGCATATCCGCACTGCTTGCACGCAGGGGGTTCAACATCGATAGCATCACCGCCGGTCCGACGCGCAACCACGATGTCACGCGCATGACGGTCGTGATCGAGGGCGATGATTATGTGGCAGACCAGGCTGCGAAGGAGATGAGCAAACTTGAAGACGTGCTACGCATCGAACGGCTGACGCACGAACAGTCCACGCGTCGCGAGATCATGCTGATCAAGGTGCGGGCGGGTAAGGAAGAGCGCGGGGAGATCGTCGATCTCGCGAAGATCATGGAATGTTCCATCGTCGACATTTCACGGAGCACGCTCATGCTTGAACACAGCGATACGCCGGAGAAAATCGACCTGCTCGTCGACCTGCTTTCGTCCTATGAGATCCTCGACATGGCCAGAGGCGGCGCGATCGCGTTGAACACGGGCGAGGAAGAACAGTATATCTTCGAACTTGAATCGAAAAAAGAGTAAGGAGATCGTCGGAATTTTCACAAAGGAGGTGCCAAGGATCCTCCTTTTTCAGGAACGTTTCAGAAACGGAATCAGATGAACGATAAAGAGCTTTATATAAAAGCGACAGCGGCGGCGGAAAACGCCTACGCGCCGTATTCCGACTTTCGCGTCGGTGCCGCCGTCCTGACTATGGACGGCGAAGTGTTTCTCGGGGCAAATGTGGAAAACGCATCTTACGGCGCGACGATCTGTGCGGAGCGCGTTGCAATCGCATCCGCCGTGGCTGCCGGAAACCGCGACTTTGAAGCCATCGCAGTTACGGCACCGCCGTGCGGCATCTGCCGCCAGTTTATCTTTGAGTTCGGTGATAACATCCGCGTGATCACGGGTCCCGACGCCGATCATCTCGAATCCGAAACCATCTCCGCGCTGCTGCCGGGCGGCTTCCACCTCTAAGGAACATCTATTATTGGGGATGTAGCGCTATGTTGTTAAGTCCCTGCATCGCCCACCTTATCTTCCGTGTATTCCGTCTGCAGCTGCTCTGCGAAATCCCGCACACGGTTCTTGCGATTTTCTTTTCGCCGGACACAGCAGATCGTATCTGCGATGCCCATGTCGTATTTGATCAGGCGCATACCAACCGGCATCTGCGTCATGCCGGAGCCGAAAAAGATGCCCCGATTGAGCTCGGCCTCGGTATAGATCGAATCCCGGTTCGGCAGTACGATCACGGCGGACGGCGTAAACCCATAGGTCTTTGCTTCTTTCAACGCACGGCGGATCGCGTTTTCGTCCGTTTCGCCTTCGAGGCGATCCATGAGCAGCGGTTCGTTTCGAAACGCATCATACTTTGTATTTTCACCGTTCAGCATGTGCTCTTCCGAAACGACGACCTGCATCGGCGTATCAAACAGCGGCAGCACGATCAATTCAGACTTTTTCGGCATAAAGCGTTTATGAATCAGGACAATATCCAGCGCGCCTTTTCCAAGCAGATCCAGAAGCCCTGCCGGAGAATGCCGCTCGCCGATCAGATTCAGATCCGGATAACGCGGTTTCAGCGCCTTTAGTGCGCGGCTCGGTGCCGTGTCGAAATTCATCCAGTTTTGGTATCCGATGCGGATGCTCTGAATCTTATTTCTGGGTCCGTGCGACTGAATGTCCTTCATAAGCCGTTCCCAGGAATCGTTCGCCTCGCTGAGATATTCAAAAACCCGTTCGCCTTCCGGCGTCAGTGCCACATGGTGGTGATCCCGAGCGAAAAGCCTCAAGCCGATGTCCTTCTCGAGGTCGCTCACATGCTTGCTCACCGCCTGCTGGGAGATGAAAAGTTGCTTGCTCGCCTCGGTAAAACTCAGCAACCGTGCGACATATAGGAAACACTTTATCTTCGTGGACTTGATCATCTTGTATCCTGTAAAAAAATCGTGTCACCTTACGGCTTCACGATTTTTGCCTTTTCTATAGAAATTTGATGCGAACGCGACCATTTTCGAAAAACTCAACCGAGGTATTCCGCAACCGCAACCTTTGTTTCTTCGAAAAGCTGCCGGAATAGGCGGACGTCTTCCTCTTGAGGCGTACCGCCGCCCCGCAACTGTTCCATGAGCTTTGAAGTCTCTTCAAAGAATACCGTCAGAGACAGATTGCCCGCGATGCCCTTTGCGGCGTGGACAATTTCGCCTGCTTTAAGATAATCCTTCGCATTGATACTCGCATTGAAGCCGTCCATGTCAATGCTACTTTCAAATTTTGCGAGCAACCGTTTATAAAGACCTTCATTTCCACCGACTCTTGCAAGGGCACTCTGAACATCAATATATCTGCTGTCTGCCATTTCTCAAGATCTCCAATCTTCGGTTCACGCCTTCTGCCTGTCACTTACGATCAACGAATTTCTGACTTTCCGTGCATCAAGGATGCAATCACCTTTCCCAAATCGAGATTCGGGAAAGTTTTACATAAGGTGGTGGAGATGGTGGGAGTCGAACCCACGTCCGAAAGCACTTCTGTCGGGACTTTCTCCGAGCGCAGCCGGTGCTTGTTTTATTCGCCTCATTCACGCGTCACACGGCAAGTCGTGAACTCAGCTATCCCGTTATTCCCCTACGCTACCGGGAACTCGCGCAGAGTTTTCCGATATTTTGGCGCCGGGTCGATGACCTATCGGTAAATCAGGGCCGACGTCGCGGGCAGACTATGCTGCTAATGCGAATGTTTTTTCAGTTTTATCGTTTATCTTTAACGTACCGCTTTTTACGTAGACTCGGCAACTACGGCTCGCTTATCCCGCTTCCGCACCCCCGTCGAAACCTTTACATCCCCATCATGACGTCGGGTACTTCGCGTATATGTATATTATATCATAAGCTTCGCGACCAAAGAATACTTTTATCAGAGATCGACGGTATAGGCGTTTCCGATCATCAACGCGACTTTTGTCCCGAGTTCATCCGTCACTTCCATGCTGTATACGGACATCTTATTACCGCCCGAGATTTTTTTTGCGGTGACGATGAGTTTTTTGCCATTCGGCGGTTTGAAATAGGAAATGCTTGCCGACTGACTTACCGAGATCTTCTTTTCTCCGGCGTCTATATGTACCGTGTTGCTTGCAACGCCAAATGCAGAATCCGCGAGCGTAAAAATCGCGCCGCCCTGCACGTTGTTTCCGGCATTCAGGTGTTTCTCCGCTGCGATTTCAAAGCTGCACACGGCGTAATCCGCTGCAACCTCATCGATGCTAACACCCGTAAGCTTAAGGTATTTATCGTTATAGAAATAATTCTTTATTTTTTCAGTATCCATTTTGCGATGAACCACCAGTTCTTTTCTTTAAGGTAGCGTGCATAAAATCTGCCTATATAAACCGGGGCGAGCAATCCGCTCTACCTTAGCCTATGGTTATATTTTACTACAAAAAATCGGCGTTCACTATCGCTCGTTCAAAAAATCATGACACTGCTTCGCGGCGCGCCTGCCTTCATAGAGTCCCCAGACGACGAGGCTCGGTCCTCTGTGCATGTCGCCGGCGGTGAACACGGTCAGCATGCTGCTCTTGTGGCTGTCCGGATCCGTATAGACGTTGCCGCGCGCATCCGTCTTCAGCTCGAGCTGTTCGATCAGCGTTTTTTCGGGACCGGTGAATCCCATCGCGGTCAATACGATATCCGCAGGGCGCAGGACTTCGGAGCCGGGCACGTCGACCGGAATCATGCGACCGCCTTCGTTTTTCCATTCGACCTGAACGGTTCTGACGCCCGTGACCTTTCCGCTTTCCCCGACGATTTCTTTGACGGTTGTCTCATAGATTCTGGGGTCGGCACCGAAGAGCTCGATCGCTTCTTTCTGACCGTAATCGGTTTTTTGGATCTTCGGCCACAGGGGCCACGGGTTGTTCGGTGCGCGTTCGTCGGACGGGCGCGGCATGATCTCAAACTGCACCGCACTCTTTGCGCCGCGCCGAATGGAAGTTCCGACGCAGTCCGTTCCAGTATCGCCACCGCCGACAACGACCACATGCGCGTCTTTTAAATCGGGAAGACCGTCCATCGGCGTCCCGTCAAGGAGATTCTTTGTAGATCTCGTCAAATAATTCAGTGCGGTCATGACACCGAACAGTTCGCTGCCCGGGACATTGAGCGTCCGTTCCCGGGTCGCACCGCCGCAGAGGACGACTGCATCGAAGTTCTTGATGAGTTCGAGAACCGGATAGTCCTTGCCGACCTCCGTCGAAGTTATAAAGGAAATACCTTCTTTCTTCATGATCTCGATCCGGTTTAGAACGAGATTTTTTTCGAGCTTCATATTCGGAATGCCGTACATGAGCAGTCCGCCGGGACGATCCGCACGCTCGAACACCGTCACGGTGTCGCCGAGCTGATTCAGAAGATCGGCACAGGCGAGGCCGGACGGTCCGGAACCGACGACAGCAACGCGCTTTCCGGTCGACACCTTCGGCTTATGTGCGACGAGTTTGCCCTGCCGAATCGTCTCGTCGATCACATATCGTTCGATCTCCTTGACGGTTACGGGCGGTTCGTGCTCCCCGAGCGTGCAGGAACCCTCGCACAGGGCGGGGCAGACGCGGGAAGTGAACTCAGGAAACGGATGTGTCTTGCTGAGCCTCGCATAAGCCTTATCGATCTCGCCGCGGTAGACGAGGTCGTTGATCTCTGGGATGAGGTTGCTGAGCGGACATCCGATGGAAAGTCCGTTCACGATGAAGCCCGCATGGCAGAACGGCACACCGCAATCCATACATCTTGCGCTTTGAATTGTCAGCGCTTCGGGCGTCTGCGGAACGATGAAGTCCTTGAAATCTCGTATTCTTTCGTTGACCGGACGATAGGAGGCTTCGACCCTTTCATATTCTATGAAACCGGTAGGCTTACCCATTGAGAACCTCCTTTCCGCAGCTTACGGCAGCCGCGTCGGTATTCATGCCGAAACCCGTACCCGAAAGCAGAATTCTCCGGTATTCGTTCGGGAAAACTTTCACAAAAGAGGCGGTCGACGCCGGAAAATATGTGAGCAGCCGCGCTGCCAGGTCGCTTCCCGTATAGCGTTCATGTTTCTCGAGCAGTTCCTTCAGCTTGTTCCGGTCATCTTCTTCCAACGCCGTGAGAGAGACCATCGATGTGTTACAACGATCTGTGAACACGCCCTGCTCATCGAGGACGTAGGCGATGCCGCCGGACATTCCTGCTGCGAAATTCCGACCGGTTGCGCCGAGAATGACTGCCGTTCCGCCTGTCATATATTCGCAGGCATGATCGCCGACACCCTCGACGACGGCTGTCGCGCCGCTGTTGCGCACGCAGAACCGCTCGCCCGCCACGCCTCGGATGTAGACCTCGCCCGAGGTTGCACCGTAAAGCGCCGTGTTGCCGATGATCACGTTTTCGGACGGTTTGAAAGCCGATTCATCGGGCGGCGTGACGATGATTCTACCGCCGGAAAGTCCCTTCCCGATATAATCGTTTGAATCGCCGTGCAGATCGAGCTCGACGCCGTGTGTCAGAAAAGCACCGAAACTCTGTCCCGCCGACCCATCGAGGCGTATATGAATGCTTCCGTCAGGAAGCCCTTCCGAGCCGTGGCGTCTGACGATTTCGGCAGAAAGCATACAGCCGACCGTACGGTTCCTGTTGATGATGCCCAGTGCATAGTCCGCGATTTCGCCCGGATACCGGATGGAGTTCCAGCACAGCGAGATGAGCGTGCTGCGATCGAGCGTCTTTCTGAGACCATGATCCTGCGGGTGCGTGAAGTGACGGGAATCCGCATTGTCGACGATCTTCGGTTGATAGAGCAGCCGGGAGAGATCGACGGTTTTGGATTTCTCGTTGATCTGCGGATGTATCTGCCGCAGCAACTCCGCATGTCCGACGAGCTCGTTGAACGTCCGAACGCCGATGCGGGACATCCATTCGCGGACTTCCTGTGCCAGAAAGAGCATGAGATTTTCAATGTACTCCGGCTTGCCGACGAACTTATTGCAGAGATCCGGATTGTGTGTTGCGATACCGACCGGGCATGTGTCGAGGTTGCAGACGCGCATCATGTCGCAGCCCATGACGACGAGCGGCGCTGTTGCAAACGCGAATTCTTCCGCACCGAGCAGGGCAGCGATGACGATATCGCGCCCGGTCAGGAGTTTTCCGTCCGTCTCAAGCACAACGCGGTTTCTCATGTTGTTGATCAAAAGGCTCTGATGTGTTTCAGCGATGCCGAGTTCCCACGGCAATCCCGCATGACGGATGCTCGTGCGCGGTGCAGCACCTGTGCCGCCGTCATAGCCACTGACGACAATGACGTCCGCAAGTCCTTTCGCGACGCCGACGGCAATCGTACCCACACCGGCTTCCGAGACCAATTTGACGCTGATGCGCGCCTTGTCATTTGCAGCTTTCAAGTCGCGGATCAGCTGCGCGAGATCTTCAATAGAATAAATGTCGTGATGTGGCGGCGGTGAGATGAGTTCCACGCCGGGCGTAGAATAGCGTGCCTTTGCGATCCACGGGTAGACTTTTCCACCCGGAAGATGTCCACCCTCTCCGGGTTTGGCACCCTGCGCCATCTTGATTTGAATTTCCTTCGCATTGTTCAGATAATGCAGCGTGACGCCAAAACGACCCGAGGCGACCTGTTTGATCGCGCTGGATCTGCTGTCCCCATTTTCATCGGGCGTAAACCTTTCGGTCAGTTCGCCGCCCTCGCCCGTGTTGCTCTTGCCGCCGAGCCGGTTCATCGCAATCGCCATGCATTCGTGCGCCTGTTGACTGATCGATCCGTAGGACATCGCGCCTGTCTTAAAGCGCTTCACAATGCTCTCGACGGATTCGACCGTATCGATTGAGATCGGTTTTTCTGCCTCTACGATCGAGAGGAGCCCCCGGATGTTCTTGAGTTCATGCGTACGCGTATTGACTGCCGCAGTAAATTGTTTAAATAATTCATAGCTGCCCGACCGGCAGGACTGCTGGAGATAATAGATATTTTCAGGATTGTACAGATGGTATTCGCCGTCCTTGCGCCACTTGTAATCGCCGCCCGTGTCAAGGGGCTCGTCCTTTGACACCGCATCGAATGCCTGTGCGTGACGAATTCGCGCTTCCTGTTCGATTTCCTTCAGCGTCACACCGCCGATACGCGAAGTCGTGCCTGTGAAATGTTCGTCGATCACGATGTCGCTGACACCGAGCGCCTCGAAGATCTGGGCACCGTGATAACTCTGAACGGTAGAAATGCCCATCTTTGACATAATTTTGATGATCGCCTTGCTCATCGCTTTGCGATAATTGTAGACCGCTTTGTCCGCATCATCCTTGAGCCAGCCTTCGCTTGCCATATCGCGCAGCGTTTCGTAGGCGAGGTAAGGGCAGACAGCCTCCGCACCGTACCCGATGAGCAACGCGAGATGATGCGCTTCGCGTGCCTCGCCCGTCTCGATGATCAGACTGACCTTCGTCCTTGTGCCTTCGCGGACGAGATAATGATGCAGTGCAGACGTTGCGAGCAGGGCGGGAATCGGAATCCTGTTTTCACCCGCACCCCGGTCTGAGAGGATCAGGATGTTGTAGCCGTTGTCCATCACGATGTCTGCGGCAAAGAACAGATTGTCCAACGCCTTTTGCAGTGCGTTTTTCTCTCTTGCGTCGAAAAAGATCGGAAGCGTTACACTTTTCTGATCTTCGAGCTCCAGCCCTCTGATTTTCTGCAGTTCATCCACCGTCATAATCGGCGTCGAATGGCGAATCATGCGGCAGTTGTCCGCATCCGGTTCAAGCAGGTTGCTTTCACGACCGAGGTGAATGTCGGACGCGGTCACGATCTGTTCACGGATCGCATCGATCGGCGGATTCGTGACCTGCGCAAAGTGTTGTTTGAAGTAATTGTAAAGGAGCTGCGGGCGATTGCTGAGCACGGCCAGCGGTGTGTCGATTCCCATGGATGAAATCGGATCATCCGTCGTATCAGCGATGCCTTTCAGCGTCAGGTTCAGATCCTCCCAGGTGTAGCCGAAGACCTTTTGCTCGCTGAGCAGTGAAAGTTTCGGCGGGTCTTCTTCATCGCCCGCCATCAGCATTTCCATGCCGACGAAATCCTTTATGAGCGCCTGTTCAAAGGGCTGATCCGTTCCGAGTTCTTTCTTCTTGCGGATCAGGCTCTGCCACGTCTCGCCGGGCTTGTCCGTCAGTGGGAGATCGTCCAGATAGAGGAGATTGTCATCGAGCCATTTGCGGTACGGTTTTGCCGTTGCCGCGGCTTTTTTCAGTTCCGCATCCTCAATGATGCGTTTTTGTTCCGTATCGATGAGCAGCATCATACCCGGGCGCAGTCGATCCTTCTTCACGATATCCGCAGCAGGGATCGGGAGAACACCGGCCTCGCTCGCCAAAATAAGCGTGTTGTCCTTGGTCAGATAATATCGCGATGGGCGCAGACCGTTGCGGTCCAGCGTGGCTCCGGCGATCCTGCCGTCCGTGAATGCGATCGCCGCAGGACCGTCCCATGGCTCCATGATGCAGCTGTTGTATTCGTAAAATGCCCGAACGTCGGGATCCATCTCATCATTGGTTTCCCAAGGTTCCGGGATCGTCAACATGATCGCTTCGGGCAGACTGTAGCCTGCGTGTACCAAAAGCTTGATGAAATCGTCGAGCATGGCGGAATCGCTGCCGTCCTCGTTGATCGTGGGCATAACCTTGGAGAGTTCATCGCCGAACTTCTCGGACTTCAGCATGGCTTCGCGGGCCTTTACCCAATTTGCGTTGCCCTGAATCGTGTTGATCTCGCCGTTGTGGATGATGTAACGCATCGGATGCGCGCGTTCCCAGCTCGGAAACGTATTTGTGGAAAACCGCGAATGCACGAGCACGATGGACGATGTCAAATGCGTGTCTTTTAAGTCGAGATAGAACGCGGAGAGCTGATCCGCACGCAGCATTCCTTTATATACGATCGTGCGGCAGGAAATGCTTGAAAGATAGAAATACAGATCGCGATCCGTTTCACCGCCCTTGCGGATTTGTTTCAGCCCGAGTTTGGAGACGATATACAGCTTGCGTTCGAAGTCCTCTTCCGCCATGTCTTCCGGCTTCGCGATGAAGATCTGCCGGATGCTGGGGCAGACCTCGCGTGCGGTCTTGCCGATCATCGTATGGTTGAGTGGAACCTTGCGGACGCCGAGTACTTTCATCCCTTCCGCCTCAATGATGTTTGAGAATGCGGTCACGGTCTTTCTGCAGCGATCCGTTTCGGGGGATGCAAACAACATCGCAACACCGTATTCCCCTTCTTCCGGGAGTTCGATGCCGTAATGCGCCGTTGCTTTTTTGAAAAATTCATGCGGAATCTGAAGCAGGATACCGGCACCGTCTCCGGTCTCCGGTTCACTACCCAGTCCGCCGCGGTGCGCCATATTCTTTAACACTTCGACGGCGTCATCGATCAGCTTGTGCGTCTTTCGCCCGTCGATATTCACGATCATGCCGATGCCGCAGGCATCGTGCTCATATTTCGGATCATACAGACCCTGTTCGTGCGCCTTTCTGAATTCAAGGCGCCGATCTTCCATGCTACCGTGCCGCACTTTCGTGCGGGTCTGCTGCGGCAGCTGCTCCTGTTCGTTTTTCATGCCGGATTTCCTTTTGGTGCTGTTCTCTCAGTGATGCCGAAGTATGTTTGTTGTCGGATTTTTTGTGAATGCGCATACTTTGACAAATATTCCACAATGTCCAAAGCGTGTTCTGTCGGCGAGCTTTGCGCCCGCCGACAGAATTTTCAAAACATTTCATTAATTATTCTACTGCGTTTTAATCGTCTTGTAAAGCGTCATATCCCTCTTCGCCGGTACGAATTTTGATGACGTTCTCCACATCATAGATGAAGATCTTCCCATCGCCGAGCTGTCCGGTGTACAAGGCATTGCGCGCGGCCTGAATGACGGTCTCGATGGGCACTTTGCAGACGACGACCTCCGCTCGGATTTTGGGCAGAAGATGCGGCTGGACTTCGATGCCGCGGTAATATTCTTTGTTGCCCTTCTGCATGCCGTATCCGAGCAGGTTCGTAACGGTCATGCCCGTTATGCCGATCTCGTGCAGCGCTGCATCCAAAGCCTCGAAGCTGCTGGGTCTCGTAATAATGGAAACCTTTGTGAATTTGTGTTCCTTTCCCGGCGCGGCTGCGGTAGGGGCAGGAACCGAAGCGGCTGCGGTCTCCCGCGCATCGACGACGGGTACTGCTGCTTCCGGCGTATGAACCGGAGCGCTGCTCTTGCCGCCACCGGCAGAACCGGCAGATACGAGCGGCTGCAAACCGGAGGCGTCTCCGACCTGCACTGCCGGCATGAAGTCCGCGTATGCGCTGAGCAGACCATGCTCGCTGATGTCGAGACCCTCGATCTCCTCTTCCTTCGCGACGCGGATGCCAACCGTATGCTTGATGATCTGGAATGTGATCGTCATCGTGACCGCAACCCAAGCCCCGACGACGACGACACCGAGGAGCTGTATCAGAAGCTGGTGGATGCCTCCGCCGTAAAAGAGACCGGCTTCCGTATCAAACAGTCCGACGAGCAATGTTCCGAGTGCACCGCAGACGCCGTGTACGCCGATCGCACCGACCGGATCATCGATCTTGAGCACCTTATCAATGAAGGTGATGCCGCATACGAGGACGAGTCCGGAAATGGCGCCGATGAGCGCTGAACCGATCGGGCTGACGACATCGCAGCCGGCCGTGATCCCGACGAGTCCGGCGAGCGCACCGTTCAGTGTCAGGGATACATCGGGCTTCTTATACATGATCCAAGTCAAGATCATCACGGCAATGACGCCGCTTGCCGCCGCGAGGTTTGTCGTGACGAAGATGCTGCCCATAGAAAGGAGTGCATCGTCGCTGTCTGCGGCCACGGTCGAAGCACCGTTGAACCCAAACCATCCGAACCATAGAATAAACACGCCGAGTGCGCCGAGCGTGATGCTGTGCCCGAGGATCGCTCTGGGTTTTCCGTCTTTTCCGTATTTTCCGATGCGGGCGCCGAGCACCTTCGCACCGACGAGGGCTGCGATACCGCCGACCATATGAACACAGGTCGAACCCGCAAAATCATGAAAGCCGAGTCCGGCGCCGAGCCATCCGGTCGAACTCCAGATCCAGTGACCGGAAACCGGGTAGATGATCAGGCTGATCACGATCGAATAGATCACATATGCAGCAAACTTCGTGCGTTCTGCCATCGCGCCGGAGACGATCGTCGCCGCCGTTGCGCAGAACACCGTCTGAAAAATGAGAAAGGCAAAAGGCGTGACGCCATCCGGAGATGCATATTCGAGTACGCCACCCTTCAGTGCAAGATCGATTGCCCCGAAGAAACCGTTTCCTTCTCCGAACATGATTCCAAATCCAACCAGCCAGAAAACGACTGAACCGATGGCGAAATCGATGAAATTCTTCATGATGATGTTTCCGGCGTTCTTTGCTCTGGTGAATCCTGCCTCCACCATTGCGAAACCGGGCTGCATGAAGAAGACCAATGCCGCGCCCAGCAACACCCAAATTGTATTACTTGAACTGAATTCCATAATTATCAACCTCCTTTTTGCGATAACAATTCATGACAAATGATAATGACAAAAATGAGTATATCGTAATTTGTTTGATATGTCAAAGATTTCGTAATTTTCTGTTAATTTAATATTTTATGGGTTGCCCCCGTTTCCCAGGTTGTGCAGTTTGTGCGTGTTCTGCCCCTTGCCGACTGCCCCTGAACGGATGCGCTACGAAAACTGTTGTATGCGCGCAGTTTATTATAGTAGAATGAAAAATCGGTTATTGCTGTTTTTGTCAACTGAAATATGGGAGGATAATATGGCAAAGTCAAAAATATGTCCATTGTGCGGAGAAGAAATTGCCGGTTTTCAGCATTATAGCTTTGCGACAATAGGGATAGACGTTGAACCCGAAAATGACCAAGAGATCTGCGGCATGTGTTTCGTCCGACTGGACTCAATTAAAAAATACGGCGCAACGGAAGATCAAATAAAGGGACTCAACGCGGATTTACAGGGCAAAAACGATGAACAGCTCATTAAAAATTGTAGCCTCGTTATACAGGATAGCAGATTGTCTCCGGAAGAACAAATTGAAAGGGAGCGCCAAAAGAATGAAGTAATCGCGCAAGAAAGGCTGAACTTTGAGAAAAAAATCGACGCCCTTATGGTTACCTCCGGATTTAATTTCGAAGGCTATAAAATCACAGAGTACCTTGGGTTTTTCACCTACGAAACGGCGATCGGTATGGGATTTTTTAAGGGCATCGCTTCGAATTTTTCCAACTTTTTCGGCACCGAATCGAATAGTCTGCGTTCGAAACTTTCAGAGGCAAGGGTGATCGTTCTTGATGGACTGAAGGTCGATGTTGTAAACATCGGTGCGAATGCAATCATCGGTATCGATGTGGATTACACGATGTTCGGAGATACGATCGTCGGCGTCATCGCAAACGGTACGGCAGTCAAAATCGAGAAGACGGATCTCTGAGCGTTGTAACAACATCGGAATCTTTGGCGGACACAACCGTTTGATTGTGTCCGTCAATTCTTTTTTCTGTTTCCAATCGAAATGTGCAAATGATACGCTCTACGTGCAGGAGTTGCAATCATGAGGAGATAGAGAGAGGAAGGTATCATGAGCATTGAATATGATCGCGTCGTCACAACGACGACATGGTCCGCGGGGCCGGGTTGTCACGGCGGCTGCGGTGCGAAGATCTATGTGAAGGACGACAAGGTCGTCAAGGTCGAGGGCGATGAGAACCATCCGTGGAATCAGGGAAGAGGCTGCGCACGTCTTTTGGCGATGACGCAGTATATGTACCATCCGGATCGCATCACGCATCCGTTGCTGCGCGTAGGTTCCCGAGGCGACGGACACTTCAAGCAGATCAGCTGGGACGAAGCCTACGATATCATCGAAGAAAAATTCAATAAGATCAAAGCCGAATACGGTGCAAAAGCCGTCATCTTCATTCAGGGCACAGGTCGCGATATCGGCGGACCGATGTCCCTCGTCGCGTACAATTACGGCAGTCCGAACTGGTCACAGCTCGGACTCGGCGGTCAGGCCTGTTACGGTCCGCGGCTCGGTGCGATGAGCTGCGTGCAGGGCGACACGAGCGTTGCGGACTGTTCGCAATTCTTCGAAAAACGCTTCGACGATCCTCGCTATGAACTTCCGAAATACATCGTTGTCTGGGCGCAGGATCCGACGACGGGCTGTCCCGACGGCTTCTACGGCAATTGGGTCGTCGACTGCATGCAGCGCGGTTCCAAACTCATCGTCATCGACCCGCGGCAGAACTTCCTGACGAGCCGTGCGGCATATCATCTGGAACTCAGACCTGCGACGGACGGCGCCCTCGTGCTCGGCATGATCAATCTGATCATCGAAAATGAATGGTACAACAAGGAATTCGTCGAGAATTGGTGCACGGGCTTCGAAGCGCTCGCCGAGCGCGTAAAGGAATATCCGCTCGAAAAGGTGTCGAGCATCACGAAAGTTCCGAAGGAGATCATCTACGAGGCGACGAAGGCCTATGCGCTGAATTCCCCGGGCTCCGCGATCCAGTGGGGGCTTCCGGTCGACCAGGCACCGGACGGCGTCATCCTCGCGGAAGCGATCAACATGCTCTGGGCCATCACGGGCAACATCGACGTCCCCGGCGGCAACGTCATCGCGCGCAACGCCTACCACGTCTCGGCCTATCCGTTTGACAACTATCAGCTGGCGGACATGTTCGGCGAGGATTTCGTCGAGCAGGTCGTCCAGAAGAGAATCGGTTCCGATGAATACGGATGGCTCCGGAAGTGGCGGTGCTACATCCAGCCGGACATCGCCGTGCAGCAGATGCTGACGCAGAATCCGTATCCGATCAAGGCGACCTGGATCCAGACCGCGAATCCCGTGGCGAACGCGGTCGATATGAAGCAGCATTACGAAGCGTTGAAAGCCATGGATTTCAACGTCGTCATCGACCTCTTCCACAATCCGACGACGATGTCCGTTGCAGATATCATCCTGCCCGCAGCGACCTTCGCGGAGAGAACCGGCTTCCGCGCGTGGTATCAGCCCGTGCAGATCATCCAGCCCGCCGTTCAGGTCGGCGAATGCAAGAACGACTGGGAGATCGCGATGGACATGGCCGTGCGCTTCAATCCCGAACTCAAGGAGCGTTTTCCGAACGGCATCGCGGACTACATGAACTGGCGTCTCGAACCGACGGGCTTGACCTACAATGAACTCGCCGAACGCGGCGGCTGGAAGTGGGGCGACGAGGAAGGCACCGCATGGGTTCCCTACAAGCGTTACGAAAAAGGTGCGCTCAGAGCCGACGGCAAGCCCGGCTTCCGCACACCGTCCGGCAAGGTAGAGCTGAAAGTGTCCGCCAATGCGGACTGGGGCGCGACGGGCAAGACGATCGTCGATCCGCTACCGTATTATCAGGAACCGTTCGAAAGCGAAATGTCGACGCCGGAGGTCTTCAAGAAGTATCCGCTCGTCATGATCACGGGCAGACGCTCCGCCGTATTCTTCCACTCCGAGCACCGGAACATTCCGTGGCTGCGCGAGTGCAATCCCTATCCGGATGTCGAGATTCATCCCGACACGGCAAGAGACCTCAAGATCGAAAACGGCGAATGGGTCTGGATCGAAAACGACCGCGGACGCATCACGAGAAAGGTCAAGATCAATGCGGGCATCAACCCGAGAACGATCAGCGTCCTCCATGGATGGTGGCTTCCCGAGACGGAAGGACGCTCTCCGAATCTGTTCTCCGCATGGGATGTGAACTGCAACCTCATCGTACCGGCCGGCGCACAGTCCAGGACGGGCTACGGCGGCAATGCGTACAAGTATACGCTCGTGCGGCTCGTGAAGATGGAGGAAGGATCACCGTGTGATCCGCCGATATCTATATGGGGCCGACGCTAGCCATATGCTTGTCTTTTTTCCGCTGTGCACGCACTTTTGCACAGAACCCGTGCTCACGTACATGAAGTACGCTCCGCGCGGAACCTGCACAAAAGCACGCACACTGCGAAAAAAATCCTGCGCATATAAGTAGTATGGTCATACGAACTGAGAGGAGAAGAGGAAAATGGCAAAGAAGGGAATTCTTGTAGATATGCATTACTGCTCGGGCTGTCACGCGTGTGAGATCGCCTGCAAGCAGGAAAATGAATTTGGCGTGGGACTCTGGGGGATCAAGATTACGGAGCAGATCACGGAGAAGCCGGATACGGATCGTGTCCACTTCGACTACATCCCGTATTTCACGCCGCTCTGCAATCTGTGTGCGGAACGCATTGCGTCGGGCGAGGATACAAAGCCCGCCTGTGTGAAACACTGCGGTACGGCCTGCATGAAGTACGGCGATCTCGAGGAACTGGCAAAGGAGATGCCGGAAAAACCGAGATCGATCCTATACAGCCCAAGATAAGGAGATCATACGA
>JAISKP010000159.1 GCA_031260885.1 Eubacteriales Family XIII. Incertae Sedis bacterium | reverse complement strand
ACACATTGGCGGTCATTGCAATGATGGGGATCTGTCGTGCATGAGGATCGCCTAATGCACGAATCTTGCGCGTTGCCTCGTAGCCGTCCATTTCAGGCATCATGACGTCCATTAAGATCAGGTCGTAACGCTCCGGTGCAGCAGCGAACATCTCAAGGACTTCTGTTCCCCTTTCGGCACAGTCGATTTCGACACCGGTCGACTCAAGTAAAGCGATGACAATCTCCCGGTTGATCTCGATATCTTCCGCGAGCAGGATTCTCTTATTCAAGAAAACGGCATCTTCGAACGCGTTGGTCGCCGGCGGAGGCGAAACGCCTGATCCCCCTGTTGAATTGCTCACCGGAGCGTCGCTTCCCACCTTTGCGACAAACGTAAAGCTGAATTTTGAACCTTTGCCCGGTTCCGACTCCACCCAAATTTCGCCGCCGAGCAACTCAATGATATTCTTCGAGATCGCCAAACCAAGTCCTGTGCCGCCGTATTTTCTGGATGTGCCGCTCTCCGCTTGCGCGAAAGAATCAAACAGACGCCCGATCTGTTCCTTACTCAAGCCGATGCCGGTGTCCGTTACATCAATCTGCACCTTACAGAATCCGTCCTTCTTTTCAAGCAGTTGTGCATTGAGTGCTATCGTGCCGTGTTCAGAAGTAAACTTAACTGCATTCGAAATCAAATTGATGATCACCTGCGACAACCGTTGGTCGTCGGTTTCCATGATTGCAGGAATCCTTTCATCAACTGTAACGGAAAAAGTCTGATCCTTTTCCTCGACAGATGCGTTGATGACGGTTTGCACCTTCTGTAACAGTTTTGCAAATTTGAACTCAATACTGGAAAGTTCCAGTTTATCCGCTTCTATCTTGGACATATCCAGAATGTCATTGATCACGCCGAGCAGATGCGTCGAGGCGTCTTCAATCTTCTCAAAAGCATAATCCTTGCGTTCGGTTGTTTCCGCAGCTTTGCCGATCGAGGTCATGCCAATGATCGCGTTCATCGGCGTGCGCATCTCATGGCTCATGGTTGAAAGGAAGTCACTCTTTGTACGGCTGGCTGCTTCGGCTTTAAGCCGTTCATCGTTATTCAGTTTAACCTGATACTTAAATGAAATGCCCGCAAAAAGACTCACGAATATGATGGCTGAGGTTCGATCGAATATCAACGCTTCCGGTGTCTGTATATATTGATATTGAATCGCCAACTCAGGGTAATAATAATCGGTAATATAGCAAGCGATAATGAGCAGGATGTGACCTGTGCCAAAGATAACAGCTGTTTTACCGCGTGCAAGCAGAAAGACGATGAGGGTCGTGAGCACAAAATAGATGGCCAAACCGCTTTCAGGACCTCCGCTGATGAAAAAGCCGATCGGAAAGAGTACACAGCCCAAGATGACAAGGGTTATCCAAGTCGCCACATAATTTGCATGAAAGCGATTTGCGATGATGAATAAAATGGGCATTGTCAAGGCGCCGATCAGTACTGAAAGCAAAGCAAGGAGCGGTGCATGTTCAAGCACGCGAACAAAAAATCCTAATAGAAATGTCGCAAATCCGAGGATGGCGACTTCGTTGAGAAGACGTGCTTCCCGAGACAAATCCTCGGAAAATAAATAGTGATTTATAAAACGCTTGATCACATTCATCGATGACTTCCCCCTCAGGCCGAAATTGTAGAAGACTTCCCAATTCGCCGAATATATTCTTTATTAAAGTATATAGTATTGTGGAGGAATCTGCAATTCAACAAGCCGTAGCGGGAGAACTGAATTTATTCTCTGAACTGTATTTATTCTTTTATCCGACCGTTTTCCATGATGAGGTGTCTGTTTGAATAAGCGATCAGGTTTTCTTCATGGGTCACGAGGATTACCGCCGTCCCGCGCCTGTGTATTTCCGAGAAGAGCTTCATCACAACCGCTGTCGTAACGGAATCAAGGTCGCTGGTCGGTTCATCCGCAAGGAGTAACGCCGGTTCACAGATCAGGCTTCGGGCGATCGCTACACGCTTCAACTCACCGCCGGACAGATTCCTCGGCGCATCGTTTTGAAGATGCAGTATCCCGACCAGATCGAGCAAATCCCGCGCGCGCGCAGTCACATCGTCTTTCCGCGGATACAGGTAATACGGAAGTCTGACGTTGTCGAGTACGGACAAATATGAAATCAGACTGTGACCTTGGGGGATATGTCCGATATGTGTATTTCTGAAATGCGACAGCGCATCATCCCGCATGGTATCGAGGGCAGTACCATCAAGCGAGATCGATCCTGAATCCGGTCGAAGCAAGCCCGAGATCAGATTGATCAAGGTGCTCTTCCCGCTGCCCGAACGTCCGGTAACACACACAAAATCGCTGTTCTCTACCTGAAGATTCGCATCTTCCACCGCAAAAAAAGGCGTTTCCCCTCTTCTGTATTCCTTGTTTACGTTCTGGACAGTCAGCATCCTTATTCCCCATCGCGTATGATGAAAAAGGTTTCTTCACGACCCATTTTACGTGCAGAATAGATGGAAGCAAGCGGGCCCATCGCCGCAGAGATGACAAACACACCAAGAAGGATGAACAGGGAATCTGAGACATCCGGCAGCAGGTAGGTCGTGTCGAGCGCTTCCTCGATCAGTAGATTGAACGGGAAAATGACCAACGAAGCGAGTCCGATCCCAATTCCGGCGCCGACAATCCCAATGAGCGATGACTCCGTAAAGAAAATGCCGAGCAGTTTTCTCCGTGTTGCACCCAACGCCCGAAACACGCCGAATTCACGTTTCCGCTCATTTAAGGTCACGGTGATCACGATCGCAAGTACGATCAGAGACAGGATCCAAAGCGCTCCGACAAGAAAGATCAGTATGGTGATCGTAAGGTCGAGATTTTTTGAGATTGAATCAATCATCGCCTGCGGAAGCACTGCGACGATTTTCATTTTTTTTAGATCATTTAGAAGAAGAATCGCGAAGTCCTTCGGCTCGTAATCATCACGCAGATCGACCATGATTGCAGAAACAAGATTTTCGCCTTCGGGCATCAAAATTGATCCCGGAAGTTCCTCATAGTCCGCAATCATCGTCCGGGTCGTTTCCATATTTGCAAAAACGCATTGATCAAATCCCATACCGGTTTTATCAAGGCGCGCAATCACTTTATAGTTGCGACCAAAAATGAGCATCTCATCGCCCGAATTTCTGTATACGCTGTTTCCGACAACAACTTCTCCGTACTCAGGCGATTTCGTGGTTCGATCCGACAACCAAGGCGTGATCACAAAGTCTGTTTTAGGTTCATACCCGATCACCTGCACTTGAGCCGCACAGTGCTCCGACTTAAAAGTGGAAACATAGATCTGCGGAGACAGTTTTTCCACACCATCGATCAGCTGTAAATCAGCGGTGTAATTTCCGTCAATATAAAATGTGCTGGGAACCCCTGTCAATAACGCGCCTTCGAGATCTCGGGACGCGTTTCGAGGCACAACAATTGCGTCCGCTCCGAGCCTTTCCTGTGTCGTATGCACCCCATTGAGAAGACCGGTACCGAGAACCGAGCCGATTGCCATGATCAGAGTGATCCATGCAACTAAAATCACAAGACACAGCGTCCGATACCGCCGATGCAACAAATTCGCTGCTGAAATAGAAAACGTGGAAAGTCTACGTACTTTCATCTATTGAATGGATTCCTTATTCCTTACTGCGAGCATGATTGCGATTGTCGATAAAATGGTCAGCACTACCGCAGAAACAATCAATATGGGCAGAGTCAGCATATGACAACTCATATGTGCGTCCGCACACAGCCCTGTCCAAGCAGTCGGAAACAACAGTGAAGCAGCCGCGGCGATGATCACAAGAACCGGCGCTGCAATTCTCACAAGGTATCTGCGGCTGAAAAAATACGCACCGCCCAAGATCGCGATGAAGGCACCGACTGCAATTTCTACCCTTGCCGTGAGCAGGCACTGCATCGTCATATCCGGCATCGCCTCATAGACCTGATATATAATACTCGGAACGGCAGCGATCAAAGCGCCGATCACAAAGAATGCGATGCCGAATCCGCTTGGGGCGCGGCTTCCGGTGACGGTAGTGGATGCGGTCTGTGACATGATGACTCCTTCCTGAGTACAGGGCTGACCCTTTTACATACTTTACATATATGTTTTAATGTATATTAACACGCATCCGATTTGCTGTCAAGAAGAACATTGCACATTCGGAAAATATGATATACTGGGCAGATGGGTATCGATAAAATCATCGTGATCATCATCGTGGTCTTTTTCGTGCTCGGTATGATAGACCGGTGCACCGGAGGGCGAACATTTCTTGCGAAGGAGTTGGAACGCGGATTTTCGCTTATGGGGACGACCGCACTTTCCATCGTGGGTCTCATATGCATCGCACCGGTTGTCGCACAGTTGATTGAGCCTGTAGTTGTTCCGGTATATGGCGCACTTGGGGCGGATGCTGCAATGTTTTCCGCCACTTTTTTTGCCCCTGACTCCGGCGGCTACGCAATCGCGGTGGAACTTGCCCAGGATCAGCGATTTGCTGCCTTCGGCGGTCTCGTCGTTGCGGCAACGATCGGAGGGGTTGTTTCCTTTACCATTCCTGTGGCTTACGGTCTCATCGACAAATCAGATCTTCGTTTTTTTGCCGTGGGAATTCTCTCCGGTTTTGTCTTCGATCCGTTGGCATGCTTCTTCGGCGGTCTCGCGATGAAGATTCCGCCACTGTTGCTGATCCAAAATCTTTTGCCCGTGCTCGCATGTGCAATTCTGATTGTGATCGGACTATATTTTATTCCGAAGATCATCATTCAGATATTCCGGGTATTTGCGATGATCCTGCTCGCAATCATTACGATCGGACTCTCCTGTGCGGTGATAGAACGAATGATCGGCGTTGTGATCATCCCGGGGATGAGACCGATCTCTGACGCATTCAATATTTTGGGAAATGTCATCCTCGTTCTTGCCGGAGCGCTTCCCCTCCTATATTTTCTTCGGATTGTTTTAAAGAAGCCGCTTGCCTTTATCGGTGAAAAGGTAAAAATTAACGATGTGGCGACCGCATCCATAATGATCGCCTTGACTTCTATCATCCCGGTTTATACGGACTACAACAAGATGAATGATAAAGGTAAAGTCGTTGTCGCCGCGTTCACCGCTTCTATGGGAAATATGTTCGGTGCGCATCTCGGCTTTGCATCCGCCGTAGATCCTTCTGCAATCGGTCCCATGTTTGTCTGTAAAACCATCGCCGGGATTCTGGCAATTCCGACAGCCTTTTTCTTCTACCGGCACCTGTTTGAAAAAGAAAAAAAGGTCAACAAAGCCGCCGGATAAAATTCCGGTCATTACGCAGGAGTCGGCGGTAAAGGTCGGCATTGACACAGTGGGCACATTCCGAAAAATGAGGAATGCTGTTTACAGAATCTGAATCGGCTTACTTTCGCGATGGAGACTGTCCGCAACCAACATCTGTTCCAGCACGGACGCATAGTAAGAAGGCGTTACACCTTTCTTTTTGATCACATAAAGATCCCTGTCAAAGATCGGATCTTCGAACGGTACAGCGACCACATTCGACCGCGCCATCCTGTTTGCGAGAGAAAGCGTTGACAGGCAGATCGCCTGATCGGTATCGGCAAGATAGTAAAGAAGCATCACGCTGTCTGAAAAGGATTTTACCTGCGGTTCAAATCCTGCGTGCCTGCATGAATAACGAAAATTCGTAAAAGATTTCATCGTCTCGTTCAAGGCGACGATCGGGATATCCTTTAAATCATAGACGGAAAGCGTATTCTTTTTCGCAAGCGGATTGTCCTTGTGCATGATCATGACATTCTTCGTGGAATACAGCCATGTCGCATCAAATTTGCTGTCGTCGATCGGTCCAACCGTCACAGCGAGTTCCGCATCTCCATCGAGAACAGCCTTTTCGCAGACCGGATCATGACGTTCAATAACCTCAATGTTGACGTAGTCCTGTTGGAATTTTCGAACAACTTCGCCCGCAACCTCTTCGTAGGATCCCATCACGAACATGACCGGGATCGATTCATCCTTTCCCATTCCCTGCCGAAAATACGCTTCCGTTTCGTCGATGATTGCAAGAACCTTTTTCGCTCTCGGCAGCAGATATTCCGCGTGCTCCGTTAAGATGATTTCCTTGGGCGTTCGACGAAAAAGTTTGTGGTTGAGTTCTTCCTCCAAACGCATGACAGACATACTGATGCCCTGCAGAGAGATAAAGCACGCTTCCGCAGCGCGTGTGAAATTTTTATATTTGCAGATTTCCACAAAATATCTGAGCTGTCTGATATCCAAATGCTTTCCTCCCTCTGCATATTATATCCATCCGGAAGGAAAGCCGCAAGAATATTCGCAACAGTTATTCACGATGGTTATTCAACGACGAGTCCCTGACTACCCGGCAGCGCGAGCGGAATCACACCGCCGCTCTGATAATCATACCTGTTTACGGGAGTCGCACCCGAGTTCAGCTGCACGGTACCAAGTTTTGCAAAGTCCTTGTTCATATCAAAAGCTGTAATGCTGTTCGGCGCGATGATAAAGAACACATCCCCGATAAAGATGCCGCGCAGACCGCTGTATCCATAGTAGCTACTACCGGTCTCGCCGCCCGTAAGCGTGATCCTCGCCTGCTCTTCAAATCCGCGCGACGCATCGTAGGCATACACCATATAATAAGCGCCCGCAGGGAAAGCGACGAGGTGCTTGCGCGCATCAACGATGATCGCCTTATGATTGTAGGATGCTTCCGAATCGGTCAATCCATCCAAAATGAGTTTATCCTTTTCCGTGACATTTGCCGGATCGCTGTTGTCAAACATGGAAAGCTTCAGGCTTCTTGTCCGACCTGTGCTTTCATCGGCATCCTTACCGAATCCGAACAACAGACCATCAGTATACGGATGGAGGTACTCGGAAAATCCGGGGATCTTGAGTGCACCGAGCACCCGCGGATTCGCCGGGTCGCTGAGGTCGACGCTGAACAACGGATCAACCTGCCGGAAGGTCACGAAATAGGCCGTGTCACCGAGAAAACGCGCGGAATAGATCCGTTCATCGGGTGCCAGGGTTGTCACCGAACCGAGCACATTGAGATCCATGTCCAGCGTATATACCGCATTTGACAGACTTTCTTCAAATGCGGGGATGGACGTGCTGCCGATATCCGGAAGCGGAACAGGATCTGCATCTGGAATCGGCACATCAACGGTCACCGCTTCTTCCGGCGCCTCCGGCATTGTCGGAGGTGTCGGCGGCGATGCTACCACGGCATAGGACCACGGATTTTCCGTGACGACCATGCGCAGAACACCGTCCTTTTCATCCATTGAAAACTGGTTCAGAAGTCCTCCCGGAATTTTCGCAGATGCCGCAATCTCCACTGTGCCGCCGCCGATCTGAACCCGCGTGATCGTGGTTTCATTCGAATATTGATAGAGCGTATAATTTTCATAGTCCGCCGTATCTTCCCTCGTACCTTCTGTCGTTAGGTAGATATTTCCCGAACTTGCATAGAGGTTATAACTGTTGCCAAAAATGGATTTCTTCGAAACGAAACTGCCGTTTCCGGTTGTGTCGATTCCGCTGATTACTGTATAGGTCAGACTTCTACAATCCGGAAGCATCGTGATTTCTTCCGGTGCGGCAGTAATCTGTTTGCCTCCGTCGGCAAAGAGC
>JAISKP010000139.1 GCA_031260885.1 Eubacteriales Family XIII. Incertae Sedis bacterium | reverse complement strand
CAGCTTTTGTAGGGCTCGGTCCGCCTGAGAGATTCGCACTCGGTGCGGCAATCGGAGTCCCCGCTGCGCGTATTAATTCAATCGCAACGGGATTGTCCGGAAGCCGTATCGCAACCGTATCAAGTCCGCCTGTAGTCCGAAAAGGTACTTCATCCGTCTTCTTTAGGATCATAGTAAGCGGACCCGGCCAAAAATGGTCGGCGAGCTTGACGATGTCGGGTGAAAGCATCGGCGTTAAAAGCCCGATGTCGCTCGCCCGTGCGATGTGCACGATCATCGGGTTGTCCGACGGGCGACCTTTCGCCTCATAAATCTTCGAAACCGCATTAACATTAAACGCATCACCGCCGAGCCCGTAAACCGTCTCCGTCGGAAATGCGACGAGTCCGCCGCGCCGAACGACATCCCCGGCAAGTGCAATCTTCGCTAATGCGTCATCGACATCCGCCAACGCATCAGGCTCGGCAAAAACCTGAGCCCGTTCCAGGATCTCCTCATTTAATTTTGATACATCGTAGATTCTGGTATCCATTTTTCCTTACCGCGATCGCCGAAATAAATATATCGCTTATTATTCCGTCTTCACTCAAGAAATTACGCCTTCATCTTTTCCGCCTGATCCGCCAATATCAATCCGTCGATCACCTCATCGAGATCCCCATCCATAAACGCCGGCAGCTTATACAAGGTCAGGCCGATCCGGTGATCCGAAACCCGCCCCTGCGGGAAATTGTAAGTCCGGATGCGCTCGCTGCGGTCTCCCGTACCGACCATGCTCTTCCGAGCATCCGACCGCTCCAGATTCTGTTCACGAAGCTTCATGTCGTAGAGGCGCGCACGCAAGACCTTGAAGGCCTTATCCTTGTTCTTGATCTGAGATTTTTCATCTTGGCAGGACACGACGATGCCCGTCGGAATATGCGTCAACCGCACGGCTGAGTCCGTCGTATTGACGGACTGCCCGCCGTTTCCCGAAGAACGGAACACGTCCACGCGCACATCGTTCGGATCAATCTCCACTTCCACATCGTCGATCTCGGGAAGCACCGCAACGGTCGCCGCAGACGTATGCACTCTACCGCCGGCTTCCGTCTCGGGCACGCGCTGTACGCGGTGTACGCCGCTCTCATATTTGAGCCGGGAGTACGCACCGCGACCGCGAATCAGCACGATCGCTTCTTTGACGCCGCCGATGCCCGTATCGGAAAGATCCATCATCTCAGTCTTATAGCCGCGCCGCTCCGCATAACGCATGTACATACGCAGCAGATCGCCGCCGAAGAGCGCAGCTTCCTCGCCGCCGGTTCCCGCACGGATTTCGAGGATGACGTTCTTCTCATCGTTCGGATCCTTCGGAAGCAGGAGAATTCTGAGTCCCTCCTCAAGCGTCGTGAGCTTATTTTCAAGTGTGCCGTATTCTTCTCTGAACATCTCCTTCTCCTCGGTATCGAGAGAGCCGCTTTCCAGAAGCTCCTTCGTATCCGTGAGTGATGTCTTCGTATCGTGGTATTCGCGGTAAGCTTTGACTACGGGTTCGATGTCGCCCATCTCCTTGACGATCTTCTGCCATACAGGCTGATTTGCGATCGTATCGGCGTCGGACGCCTGCGCTGCAAGCTCATCGTATTTTTGCGCTACCTGGTCTAATTTTTCAAACATTTTATAAATCCAATCCCCTACATATCATATGAACCGCTTACATAGCGGGTTCCCATTCAACCTCTTTTAAAAATGGCACAAAAAAACCGGAAACAGCGTCCCGGTTTTTTGTAAATAAATTCGTTGCTAGTCAAGGTTGTATTTTGACTTAAATTTCTCCACGCGTCCGCCGCGGTTGATGAACTTCTGCTGACCCGTAAAGAACGGATGACAAGCCGAGCACACGTCAAGACGGATTTCGTCTTCCATGGATTTGGTTTCGAACGTATTGCCGCAGGCGCAGGTCACCTTTGTTATTTTGTATGCGGGATGAATGCCTTCTTTCACTTTTCTTTCCTCCTATCCGATCTTTCGCGCACGATCCTATTCGTACACTATCGACAAAGTTCCGAACAAACGTCGGTTTTTATATTGTACTCCAAACTGTTGCAACAATACAAGAACTATTTTTTATGTTTCTTTTCGGGATACACCTGTGTCAGGCGCGCCGAGATGACTCGATCCTTTCCGCTCAGATCCTGTATGATCCTGATCTCGGAAAATGCATCGGCTGCCTCAAGCAATGCTTGTACGTCAGACGCTTGCTCACTGCCGATTTCGAAAAACAACGCGCCATTTTTGTTTAAAAAGGCCGGCACCGTCTCTATGATTTTGCGGTATACGTCAAGTCCGTCCATGCCGCCGTCCAATGCCAGCATCGGCTCATGTTCATAGATCTCTCGCTGCAGCGTCGGGAGCACATCGCTTTTTATATAGGGCGGATTGGATAGGATGAGGTCAAATTTTTTCCCGCCGAAGCCCGTCTTGAATGCGGCAAACAGATCGCTCTGAATAAAGCTGATCCTTTTGTCCACACCCGCTGAAACCGCATTTTTGCGGGCTACGGTCAGCGCTTCCTCGCTGATGTCGGATGCCGTGATCTTGAGAGAAGGATACGCCTTTGCGAGACACACCGCAAGCACACCGCTTCCGGTACACAGATCGAGCACCATCTTTGCAGGACTGCCTTTAAGATGTTCCGTTACGGTCACCACAAGCGTTTCAGTATCCATACGCGGAATCAGCACGTGTTCGTCAACATAGAATTTATGCCCCATAAACACCTGCTCATGGGTCAGATACTGTGTCGGGGTTCCGTCCGCGCGTCTTCGGATCAGTTCAAAGATCTTCTCGGTATGGACGTCCTCGAGTTCGCGCGTCCAGTTCATAAACAATTTATTTTCGGTATATTTTGTTTCATGGCAGAGCAGGATTTCCGCATCCTGTTTGTAGTCGCTGTCGCCTGAATCTTTGAGGATACCCTCGGATATATTCAGAATTTCTTTTACCGTCAGCCCCATATGTCAGATACCGCCGCCTGCATCTATCGTTGCCTTTTCTGCCGCCTCTTCATCACTCAGAACTTCTTCTTCCGGAATCAGTTCGCCGTTCAGGTCGCAGAGACCATCGATCACGGGCGCTTCCGCGGGAACAAGCACCGCCTTCATCGAAGCGATAGCCACCTCGAGCTGCTTATCGTTCGGTTTCATGGTTGTAAGTTTTTGCAGCAGAAGCCCGGGTACGCTCAGAATTTTGACCACCGGTGAAGTGCTGCTGCCCGCCCAGCGCAACAGTTCGTAGGAAAGTCCTGCGATGACGGGAATGAGCACGAGTCTGGAACCGATCCGGAACAGAAGATCCGGCCAACCGAGCAGCGAGAACAGCAACAGCGCGATGACCATGACAAACATGAGAAAACTCGTGCCACATCTGGGGTGCAGCGTCTCGAATTGTTGGCAGTTTGCAGGCGTCAGGTCGAGTCCGCCCTCAAAGCAGTGAATGCATTCATGTTCAGCGCCGTGAAATTGAAATACGGTTTGGATATCTTTCATCCTTGAAATCAGGAGAACATATAGTACAAAAAGCAGGATACGGAATACACCCTCAATGAGATTCTTCAGAATTTCACTCTTTACCCAAGGGTCAAGCAGGTTGACCACCCACGTCGGTGCGATGACAAAGATTCCGATTGTGAAAAGAATCGCAATCGCGACGGATAAAATCAGCGAAATGGTCATTCCGGTGGAAGAGCTCTTCTGTTTGTCTTTTTTTGTAGGGACTGCATCCGCAGCTTCGGCGGGTTTCGTTTCCGGTTCAGCGGTAGACGCCGACGCATCCATTGTCTGCGCTTCCTCGTCGTCCGCTTCCTCGTCATATTCCGTAAGCAACTCCGCCGAAAGCATAAGCGTTTTCATGCCCGTTACAAGCGAATCAACAAAGATCAAGACACCGCGGACGATCGGCACTTTAAACCACTTCCCGCGCGCCTTCAGTTTCTGCGTTTTGATATAAATGGAATCATCCGGAAGCCTGACGGCAACTGCCGTACGATCCTCGCCTTTCATCATGATTCCTTCCAGAACAGCTTGTCCGCCGATCTTCGTAGGACAGGCGTCCTTTATGAAAATTTTATTAAAATCCATAGATTGTTGTGATTATCCTCTTTCGTTTTCGAATATTTTTCGGATGATTTGAATGAAGTCAGCGTTGCACCTCGTGTGCGCCAAATGATCGATGATCATTTCGGTGACTTCCTGTGTGCCGACGTTGCCCATCGCGCGGCGCATGAGCCAGATCGCATCAAGCTCTTCGGGATCCATCAGAAGATCTTCGCGGCGGGTACCCGACTTGTTTAGGTTGACGGCCGGGAAGACACGCTTCTCGGAGAGTTTGCGGTCGAGATGCAATTCCATGTTGCCGGTGCCCTTGAATTCTTCAAAGATTACTTCGTCCATGCGGCTGCCGGTTTCGATAAGTGCCGTGGCGAGGATTGTAATGCTACCACCTTCCTCCATGTTTCTGGCGGCACCGAAGAACTTCTTCGGTTTGTGGAGCGCACCGGGATCGAGGCCGCCGGATAGCGTTCTGCCCGATGCGGGTACGACGAGGTTATATGCGCGCGCGAGGCGCGTGATGCTGTCCAGCAGGATGACGACGTCACGTCCGTGTTCGACGAGACGTTGGGCGCGCGCGAGCACCATCTCCGCGACCTTTACGTGGTTTGACGGCAGTTCGTCAAAGGTCGAGTAGATGACATCGCCCTTGATCGAGCGCTGCATATCCGTGACTTCTTCAGGACGTTCGTCGACGAGTAGGACGATCATCTCGCATTCCGGATGCGTCTTTTCGATGGTGTTTGCAATGGTCTTCAGAAGGACGGTCTTACCGGCTTTCGGCGGCGCAACGATGAGTCCGCGCTGCCCCTTCCCGATCGGTGCTACGATGTTCGTAAGGCGCATCGCAAGATTTTTCGGACTGTCTTCGAGGTTGATCCGTTCGTTTGGGAAGATCGGGGTGAGTTTGTCAAAATCGGGACGGTTGATGGCTTTTTTTAGATCGTCATCGTTTACGCTGAATACATAGAGCAGGGCACCGAATTTTTCGCCCTCATTCGCACGCCGTGCGACGCCTTTGATCTTGTCTCCGGTTTTCAGGTTGAAACGTCTGATCTGTGCGGGTGCAACATAGATGTCGTTGTTGCTCGACAGAAAGTTTTCAAAACGGAGGAATCCGAATCCACTGTCCGCAAGTTCAAGAATCCCTTCCACCTCATAGCGGTATTTATTCTTTTCGTCTTCTTCGACGGAAGTGTCAATCGCGGGATCCTCCGAAACGATCATGATTTCCGGCGATTGTTCCGGTACTGCAATTTCTTCAATGTCCGGCACTGCATCATAGGACGGTGTGTCTTCATGAATGGATGCCGTTTCGTCTAAAGGTGCCGGTTGTTCGAAAAATTCTTCTACCACCGTATTGCTGGCAGCGTCTCCACCACTCATAAGCACTTCGAGGATTTCCGACTTCTTCATTTTGTCGTATCCGTCAACGCCAAATGCCTTCGCGATTTCTCTGAGCTCCGCGACTTTTTTCGCTCTAAGTATTTCCTCTTCCATTCTGCCTTCCTCGGACTCAAAAAAAGAGAGTCCTGTTTCTTCCTTGCCTTATGAAATAAATTGTTTTTACGGGGTAACCTGTTTGGATATAATGAAAGTGCCGTAACACAGCACTTTTATTATATCAGGATATTTATTTTAATTGCAAGCTTATTTTTATTGAACTGCGCTGCCGGTCGTCACCGGGGAAGAGGCGTAGACGCCGCGCAGCATCTCCGCTGTCGCAGCAGCGCCGGTCGGTTTCCAAAAAGAAAGGCCGTCGATCCCACCGGAAGTACCGGGCAGCATGTAAGCACCGGTGCTGCTCGAATCCAGGTTCGTGCCGATGTTTACGAGATCGAGAACCGTTCTGACGGTTATGTCCGAATCGATGTTATCAAGTGCAAGGGTGGCGACATCGGAGAGATTGCTTTTAAGCAGCTGCTTGATCGCACTTTTCACGAACTTCTGCTGTGCCTGTACACGTCCGATATCTCCGTTGGAATAACCGCTGCGGAACCTCAAATACTGTACAGAATGATTGCCATCCAATATCTGATCTCCCGCCGGGATGTCAATGTACAGATTTTCCGAAGGTACAACGTAGTACATCTTCTGTGGGATGCTCATCGGAACGCCGCCGATCGCATCGATGATCTTCGCGACGCCGTCATAGTCAAATACGGCATAGTAGTGGATCGGAATGCCTTGGAGGACATCGTGAACGCCCGCCGCCAAAGCCGCAGGTCCCTCGTGAAATACGGCATTCATCTTCAGCCACGCGCCGGAATATCCGGCTCTCGGATAATAGGTATCCCTCGGTACGGAAATCAAATCGACCGCGTTCCTGTCCGGATCGACGCTGGCGAGCATGATCGTATCGGCGAGACCTTCTCTTGTCCTGCCGATCATGAGTATATTGATTCGCGTAGAATCCTTAAATTCGGTCGCAAAGATGCCTTCGGCGGGAATGAGGGCATCGCCGTCTACACCGGAACCATCGCCCGGATTCTGATTCGGATCCAGCGGTCCGCCGTCCTGACCGATTCCCGGAATTTCCGTTTTTTCAAAGGGTTTTGAATCAAGTACAAGATTGATGATCGCAAAACCTGCGGCTCCGACAACGGCCAGCACTGCGATGATAATCAAGGTGATTTGCCAACCGACCAAATTCTTACTGCCTGTACTGTTTGTTGTGCTCATGATTGCTCCAATCGTTACTCGCTTACAGCCGCACCGCTTATAGCTGCGCCGGTTGTTCCGCTCGCTGTGTCCATGCTATAGATCTGCCGCATCATTTCGAGTGTCGCCGGTTCATCCGCAAAATAGCAGGATGCGTCAAGGTACATACCCGACTCGCCCGGCAGGGTATGTGTGGTGATGTTGTCCGTATTCATTCCGACGGTCTCTCCGGCGATTTTCGCGGCAAGCGCCACCTTCAGATTTGTTTCAACGACATCAACGGCGGTTTTTATTACAGATCCAAAATCCTTGCTGAGACTCTGTTTTAAAGCTGCCTTCACAAAAGCCTGCTGAGCCTCGATGCGACCGAGGTCGCCGTTGATGTAGCCGTTTTCACCTTTCCGGAAGCGCAGATACTGTACCGCATGTGCGCCGTCCAGTGTCTGCAGACCTTCTTTGAGATCGATGTAAAGTCCCTGCGTCTCGTCCTTGTAATTCATGTCAAACGGGACATCAAATTTCACACCACCCATGGAATCCACGATTTCTGCAACGCCCTCGTCGCTGATGATCATATAATAGTGGATGGGTACGCCGCAGAGCACGTCACTAACCGCTTGTGCGATGTGTTCTGCGCCATGCGGGTCTTTGTTGTTTACATAGTCTTCTGTGTTATATACGGAATTGATTTTTCGAAGGTCGGAACGCGGGAAATCAGGTCTTTCATAATAGGTGTCCCGCGGGACGGATACGATATCCATACGCTTTAGATCATAATCGAAACTGGCGAGCATAATCGTATCGGTAAGTTGTTGATTGTGTCCGAGCAAAAGAATGTTGATGCGATGCACATCGGCGTAACGCACCGAGAAGGCCGTGTTCTGCCCCACATAGACGTCGAGATCTTCTTCTATTGTCGTGGTGACAATCGGGTCGAATATGCCGCCAAAACCGCTCTCGCTATCATTCTGCAAAAAGTAGATCACAGCAGTGAAGATAACCAAAAGGATCAGGAAGAGGGGTAAGAATATTTTCAGAAAAACACGATTCTTTTTGCCTCTTCCGTTGTTGCTATCGTTATTATTTTCTCTCATATTATATTATGCGGAAACGCTCCGACCCAAGAGGTGACTACTTATAATCGAAAAAGCCCTGACCGCTTTTCCGTCCCAGTTTTCCGGCCCGAACCATTTTCTTCAGGAGCGGATGCGGTCTGTATTTCGTGTCGCCGAATTCAGTGTAAAGCGTCTCCATAATTGCCAGACAGACGTCCAGTCCAACGAGATCTCCGAGGGCGAGCGGTCCGATCGGATGGTTTGCACCCAGCTTCATCGCTTCGTCGATGTTTTCCGCTGTTGCAACACCATCGGACAGAATACCGATCGCTTCGTTGACCATCGGAATCAGAACCCTATTTACAACAAACCCGGGTGCTTCGTTGACTTCCACAGGCGTCTTTCCGATCGTCTCAGTGAGTTCAAGAATCGTATCGCGTGTCGCATCGGAAGTGCCGAGCCCCTTGATGATCTCAACGAGCTTCATCGCCGGAACGGGATTGAAGAAGTGCATGCCGATGACCTTATCCGGGCGGCTTGTCGCTGCGCCGATCTCCGTAATGGAAAGGGATGAAGTATTCGTCGCGAGGATCGTCTCCGCCTTTACGAGCGCATCAAGCTCCTGAAACAGCGCTTTTTTGGACGCCATATCCTCTGTCGCAGCTTCGATGATCAGATCCGCATCGGCGACGATGGAAATATCGGTTGATCCTTTTACACGCGCGAGCGCGGCATCTTTATCCGCTTCCGTGATCTTTTCTTTTGCAACCAGTTTCTCAAGATTTTTCGTTACCGTCGCGATACCCTTTTCGACGGAAGATTCGCGCCTTGCGCGAAGGACGACTTCAAAGCCGTTTTGTGCCAGAACCTGAATGATCCCCGCACCCATTGTGCCCGTGCCGAGCACACCAATTTTTTTCATAACAACCTCCATATGATTGAAGAAGTAATTTTTTACATGCAAACCTATTTTGCCCTAAAACCCTGCGTAACACAAGTGAATTTTCTGTGAAAGGCATTGTAAGTTCCATAAATTACCATATTTATTTTGACAGATAGGTTTTCATCTCTTTTTTGTAAGCTTCCACGCCGGGCTGTGTGAACGGATCCACGCCCATGAGCAGTCCAGTAATGCCGCAGGTGAGTTCAAAAAACTGTACAAGCAGCCCGAAGCTAAATGGGCTGAAATCGGGTATGTTCAGGGTTGTGATCGGGATCTCCACATTTCTATGCGCTGCAATCATCCCTGATTTTACGGCTGTGTTTACTTCGGTCATGTGCCGTCCGGCATAAAAGCCGCCTTCTTCATCAAGGATGATATCCGCAGGTGGATTTTCCACCCAAAGCAGTGTTTCACAGAAGATCTGATTGCCTTCCTGAAAAAACTGTCCGAGCGAATGCAGATCGCGAGAAAGTCCCGCGCCGACCGGCAGCATACCTTTACCGTCCTTTCCTTCACTTTCTCCGTATAGCTGAAGAAGCCACTGAATAAAAGCTTCGGCAGACGGTTCGAAAAATCCGATCACCTCTACTGTTTTTCCGATATCCTGGATACTCTTTCTTACGCAGGCGAGCCGCTTTGATTGCGCGACAGTGTCCGGTTCTGTGCCGGCGCGTGCGCCGTTTACGATCTCCGCAATATCAATTCCCGCTACAGCGATCGGCAGCAGCCCGACCGGTGTAAGTACGGAATACCTTCCGCCGATATCGCCGGGGATATACAGAGAACGATAACCCTTTTCTTTTGCCTCGCTGCGCAGGCTGCCGCCATCTCGATCCGTGACCGCATAAGTGCGCGCATTTGCTTCGGTTTCCCCATATTTTTCGATCAGAAGTTTTCGGAGCGTCAGAAATGCGATGCTTGGTTCGGTGGTGCCACCCGATTTGCTGATGTGACAAATGCAGATGTCTTCGTCCCTGATGCTGTTTAACAGATTGTTGTGGTAAGTGCCGCTGAGGTTAAATCCTGCAAACAGTACCTGCGGCGTGCCGATTTTTCCCTTACTGCCGTAGCTTCCGAAAGACGCACTGATATACTCGATGGCGGCCTTCGCACCCAGGTAAGATCCACCGATGCCGATCACTACGAATACTGAACATTTTGCACGGATTTCTGTCGCAACGCTGTTGATCTCGGCAATATCCGCCGTCTTCAGTCTGTTTACATAGGAGACCCAACCTGTATAGGGGATGCTTTCTGAAACAAGCGTCCTGTAATGTCCCGCTGCTGCTTCCGCGTAACCGTCGGCAGCTTTCAGGAGTGCTGCATCCATATCGAAGTTTATCGTCAATTTCCTTTTCATCTTTTCCCTCCCGATTCATGATAATTCGGTAAAAACTTTTCAATCCATTTCTTTACATCTTCGTCACGCATGGTCGGAATCTCCTGAAGGATGCTTCGTTCAAGCGGTTCGCCGTTTCCCGCCAGCGCCGCAAACAATTCGGCGGGAAGCGGCGTCTGCGTGCCAAGGAAAATCTTCTCATGTACGGTTTTTGTAAGGAATTCATTTTCGTAACTCAACTCTTCGCGGAGCTTTTCACCCGGGCGGAGTCCCGTGATGATGATGTCGATGTCTTCATACGGTTCCAATCCGGAAAGACGCACGATGTTTTCGGCGAGATCCAGAATTCTGACCGGCTCACCCATGTCGAGGATGAAGATTTCTCCGCCGATGGTCATCGCACCTGCCTGGATGACGAGCCCTACCGCCTCCGGCATCGTCATGAAATACCGTGTGACTTCCCTGTCGGTAACGGTCAATGGTCCGCCGCGTTCGATTTGCCGACGGAATATCGGAATGACGCTGCCGTTGCTGCCGAGCACGTTTCCGAACCGGACAACGGTAAAGAAGGTTCGGGCGTCTTGGTTTTTGTTTTGAACGATCATCTCAGAGAGGCGCTTTGTAGCGCCCATAACATTTGAAGGATTTACCGCCTTGTCTGTGGAGATCATCACAAACCGTTCTACAGCATATTCGGCTGCAAGATCCGCGGCATATTTTGTTCCGAGTACGTTGTTTACGACGGCTTCTCCGGGATTGAGCTCCATCAACGGAACGTGTTTGTGCGCCGCGGCATGGAACACGACATGCGGTTTGTATTGCTCAAATGCACGGCGCATACGCGGCAGATCGCTGATGGAACAGATGACGGTTTCAAATTCCAGATCGGGATATGTTGCGCCGAGTTCGCCACCGAGTTCAAACACACCGTTTTCGTAATTGTCGAGTGCGATCAGCCTACGCGGACCATACTGCGCAATCTGACGACAGAGCTCTGATCCGATTGAACCGCCGCCGCCGGTGACCAGCACGATGCGACCTTCGAGATATCCGCTGATCTCCCTGACGTTCAGTCGGATGGCTTCACGTCCGAGCAAGTCTTCCAAATCGACATCGCGAAGGGCGTTTACGCTGACCTTTCCGTCGATCAGATCGCCGATGGACGGCAGCAGGCGCACCTTGCACTTCGTTTTATTGCATTCACTGACGACGGATTGTATCTGTTTCCCGGTCGCAGACGGGATCGCGACGATGATTTCATCGATCGCATAGCGTTTGACCAACTGCGCGATCTCCGTTCTGTCGCCTGCGACTTTCACGCCGAGGATCGAAAGCCCGCGCTTTGCGGGATCGTCGTCCACTGCGATTTCCACTTTTCTGTTCTGCTGTGCATTTGTTTTGATTTCACGAATCAAGGCTGCACCCGCATCTCCGGCACCGACGAGCAGGACGCGGATCAAAGGGTCCGAGTATGCGGTTTCTGCCGGCTTCATCGGCCTTTGCGTGAAAAAGCCCTGTGACAGACCATGGTTTCGGGTCGCCCGCAGGTATCGATATGTAAACCGTACACCGCCGGTGAAAATGATATCGAGGATGAAGGAAAGGATGTAGACGCTTCTCGGCATTGTCGGGGTTTGCTGACTGAGGATCAGAAATGCAATCGCTGCAAGGGACGCGGCCGCCGACGTTCCGACGATTTTCAGCAGTTCTTCGGGCCCCGCATAGACCCATAAACTGTGGTACATTCCGAGGATAAAGAAGACCGCGAGTTTGATCAGCGTCAGGAAGATGAAATTCTCCGTATAGGAAGAAAAATGAAGCGTAAAAGATGGGGAACCCACATCCATTTCATATCTTATAAGGTAGGAAAGAAAGTAAGATAAATTGAAAAAGAGCGCATCTGCAATGATCAGCGCTGCGATACGAAGGGTTTTTTTTGAATTCGCTCTCCTCATTTCACTACCTACTATCCATTCTATTTTATTCCTGCCGCAGGGGCGCTTCAAGGCTCCCGGTGATTTGTCATGAAACTGTAAGGATATCCTGTTATAATTATATGAACGAAAAGTAAAGGAATCGGATGATGGCAAAAGTAACGGCAAGAGTTACATCAACGCGAACGAAAAAAAACGAAGAAGACAGCGACTTTCTGATACGGATGAGTCACGCGCCGCAGTTCGACGTCGGTATGCACGGGTTTGTTCTCGTACCCGCAGCCTTGTTTACGGCTGTCTGCATCCTGCTTGTTCACCAATACAAATATTACCGGGATATGACCGGTTATTACTGGACAACCGCGATGGGCGGCACAGCGGATGACCCCGGACTGATCGAATTCTTCAGTCATTACAAAGTGCTGCTGATCACCATCTGTTTTGTACTCGCACTGATCTTCCTGCTGTACCGCGTTGTCACGCAGTCGCTTTATGTGAAGCGGACGGTGTTGTACATCCCGATGCTCGTCTATCTGATATTTGTTCTGCTCTCCTTTGCCTTTTCAGAGACGAAGGAGATCGCATGGTCCGGGTGGAACGACCGGTTTGAGGGCACCTTTGTGCTGCTCTGCTACATGGTCATGCTTTTCTATATCGTGAACTCGGTGAACAATGAACGGAACATCAAGCACATCCTCTATCCGGTCACCGGCTCGGCGGTGATTTTATCGCTGATCGGTTTCTCTCAGGCGATCGGGCATGATTTCTTTCGAACGACGATCGGTCAGAAGGTACTTCTGCCGATGAGCGCGACGCTCAAAGACGGCACCAAAATCTGGGATGCGATCGATACGCTCGCCGAACAGGGAAAGCAATATCTCAACTTCAGATTCAAAAACAATGAGATTTATCAGACCGTTTTCAATATCAATTATGTCTCCTTCTATCTGACGTTACTGATTCCGATATTCGGACTTCTTTTCATACGGGAACACGTCCTGTGGAAAAAGACGCTGTGGGGCGTTGTCGTCGCATTGATCATCTTCAATTTGTTCGGTGCTGCGTCTTCGGGCGGGATCCTCGGGTGTGTTGTCATCGTCATCGTCGCGCTCATTTTGCTGAACAAACGGCTTTTGAAATGGTGGCGTTCTGTGGCGGTGCTGCTCGCAATTGTCGCGCTGACCGGCGTAGCCGCTTATTCGGTCGAAATCCACTTCGGCAGCGTCATCTGGATTCATGAACTGAGAGGATCCGTCCGTGATGCACTCGGCATCAAAACTGCCGCCACAGAACCGGTGCAACCTGTGGCGACGGGAACGGAAGAACCGGTGCCGGAGAAGCACAAGATTGACTATTTTATCACAAACGGTCTCGGTATTACGTTCAGCATCGACGGAAACGAGGCCACCTGTGTCACGAACGGAGAAGTCGTAGGATTGACGGATGCCGCCGGTGTTGCGATTGAAGGTGCGCTGGATCCGGTCACCCAGCGGATTGTCTTCAGCGATGAACGATTCAAGGACATCTATTTTTATCCTGCCGAGGAAGACGGCAGATCGCTCTTTGTCTTCGGTATTGAAGGTGAAGAAACCGAATGGCCGTTTGTCCTTACGGGAACGGATCAGCCGGAATGGAAATACGAAAACGGACTTAAAAAGCTCGTGAGTCTTAAGAATATTCCGCATTTCGGCTTCGCGAACAATCCCCACTTCGGCAGCGGACGCGGGTACATCTGGTCTACGACGATCCCCATGTTGAGAAATACAATCCTGATCGGCTACGGTGCGGATACCTTCTGCATCAACTTTCCGCAGAATGACTATGTGGGCAAGTACAATGCCGGCTGGAACAGTCTCACCGCAATCGTCGATAAACCGCACAATATGTACCTCGGCGTCGCATTCACGACAGGGATCGTCTCCTTGCTTGCACTGCTTGCGCTCTTCGGAATCTATGCGTTTCAGAGCATCCGCCTGTATCGGCGGGATGATTTCAACTCCTTTGCGGCATTTGCGGGAGCGGGCATCTTCCTCGGCATCTGCGGTTTTCTCGTTGCCGGCCTTGTGAACGACAGCGCCGTATCCGTCATGCCGATGTTTTACGGCTTGCTTGGAACCGGGATTGCGGTTAATCTGATGGTACAGAAACAGAAAATCCTCAGTTAAGGTAGCGCGGCGGGTTCGAGCAATCCGCTCTACCTTATGATATAATAGCGGAATCTATTGGTGAGAAGAGGCGAATCGGCCGATTAATCGGAGGCATTTCAATGGCGATGATGACAATGACAATGACGAAAATCGTGACAATGAAAGAGAATTTTTTAAAAATCGTTACACTGAACAGGGTTTTGATCGGACTTCTGCTCGTGCTTGGCGTTGCGCTTGTTGTATTTGCCGCGAAATGGATCGAGGCGAGCAATACCATTATAGAAAACAATGAAGAAATTTTCACGCTGACCGCTACCGTTGTGACACATGAAGAGGAGATCCGGCTGCTGAGCAATCAAAATGCCGGATATGTTGAGAATATTGAGGAACTTACGGAGGTTCTCGGTTCCGCATCGGAAGCAAATGCGCTGCTGCTTGCGGAAAAGACACAGATCGAAACAGAAAAGAATGCGCTTGCAGCAGTGAACGGACAGCTTGTAGCTGAAAAC
>JAISKP010000084.1 GCA_031260885.1 Eubacteriales Family XIII. Incertae Sedis bacterium | reverse complement strand
CGAGCAGATTTTCAAACCGCGCGATCACAAGACCGGTGAGCATGGCACTGCACATCAGCAGAATCAGCCATGGGAAACGATTTCCATACTGTCTGAATATGCCGGTGTCCAGATACTCGCGGTCACTTGAACCGAAGACGCCGCCCATACGTTCGATATCCTCTGTGGTTTCCTCTTCAACGACGCGCAGGATATCATCGACCGTGATGATTCCGACCAGCCGCTTTTCATTGTCAACAACAGGAATTGCAAGAAAGCCGTATTTCGTGAATGCTTCCATGACTTTTTCCTGGTCATCATATACGTTGACGTTGACCGCGTCTTCTACCATGATGTCCGCAATCGGTTCATCCGGATCATGCGTGACGAGACTTCGCAGCGATACAATCCCGATGAGTTTGCGACCCCAGTCCTTCACATAACAGGTATAGACGGTCTCGCTGTCCATGCCCGCCTCCTTGATATGCGCCAATGCTTCACCGATCGTCCAGTTCTTTTTCAGCGAGATATATTCCGGCGTCATGAGACTGCCCGCACTGTCCTCCGGATAATGCAGGAAGGTGTTGATCAGTTTGCGCTCTTCGCGCGTTGAATTTTCAAGGATTTTGTCGACGATGTTCGCAGGGAGTTCCTCGAGCACGTCGATCATGTCATCAAAGTCCATCTCGTCGATGATAAATTGAAGTTCCTTATCGGTGATGCCGTCAATGATGGCTCTCTGGTCGTCGGTCGAAAGGTACGAAAAGACCTCTGCCGCCTCATCCTTTGGAAGCATACGGATCAGAATAATCGCCATTTCAATGCCGAGTTCATTGGATGCTTCGTCGATTACCTCGGCAACATCCACCTCGTTCAGTTTGAGAACTTCTTCTCTGGCTCGTATATATTTTTTTGCGTCGAGCAAACCGAGAATTTCGGTCCGGATCTCTTCAAATGTCTTTTCATTCTCCATCGATCCCTCCTTTCACGTCTTTTCTGTCAGACGTTTTTCGGAAATACGAACCGACGACAGGAAGGTCAGATGGGACGAAGCCGTGAGGACCGTATTTCAGACATATTCATATTGAGCGTTTTCCGGGTACTTCGATCTACCGGTTCAGGGCCGCTGTTATCCATGTCCTCACTCCTTTCGCTTGGTTTTGGTCTAATGTTATATTATACCGTGACGGCACAGTTTCTGCAAGTGCCGCCACGGCACGATCACGACGTTATTCGAGTACCGCTCCCGTATTTGCGGACGTTACAAGGCGCGCATAACGCGACAGATACCCCGTCTTGACGCGGGGTTCCGGTTTCACGTAAACCGCTCTGCGCGCTTCAATCTCCGCATCCGACAGCCGCACGGAAAGCGATCTCCCGGGAATATCGATGTCGATGATGTCTCCGGTCCGAACCAGACCGATCAGCCCACCGTTCAGCGCTTCGGGACTGATGTGCCCGATCGATGCGCCTCTCGATGCACCGGAGAATCGTCCGTCCGTAAGCAGCGCAACATCCTTATCGAGTCCCATGCCTGCGATGGAGGATGTCGGACCGAGCATCTCGCGCATGCCCGGACCACCTTTGGGTCCTTCATACCGAATGACGATGACATCACCCTTGACGATTTCCTTCGCCCAGATTGCGGCGACCGCTTCATCTTCCGAATCAAATACCCTTGCCGGTCCGCTGTGCCGGAGCATCTCATCTGCAACCGCTGACTCCTTGACGACCGATCCGTCGGGTGCGAGGTTGCCGCGCAGGATTGCAAGACCGCCCTGCGCTCTGTACGGTGCATCGACGGACTTGATGACTTCGTTGTCGAGCACGGGCGTGTTTGCGATATTCTCACCGACGGTCCGTCCCGTAACCGTAATCAGATCTTTGTTGATAAGACCTTTTTTTGAAAGCTCATTCATGATCGCCGGAATTCCACCCGCATCGTGCAGATCTTCGATATGATGCGTGCCGCTCGGGCTGAGCTTCGCGATGTACGGCGTCGCCAGACTCAGTTCATCGAACACGGACAGATCCAGTTTGAATCCCGCTTCATGCGCGATCGCCGGCAGATGCAGCACGGTGTTTGTCGATCCGGCCATCCCCATATCGACGGTGATCGCATTGCGAAAGGCCGCTTCCGTTAGGATGTCGCGCGGACGTATATCTTTTTCGATGAGCTCCATGACCTTGACGCCCGCGGTCTTCGCGAGGCGAATGCGTTCGCCGCTGTCACAGAGCGCCGTACCATTGTAGGGCAATCCCATGCCGAGCGCTTCCGTCAGACAGTTCATGCTGTTTGCCGTGAAAAGTCCGCTGCAGGAACCGCAGCCGGGACATGCGTTCTCGGCGATGATTTCAAGCGCGTCCTCGGTCATGTCGCCGTTCTTATATGTGCCGACGCCCTCCATAATGCTGTTGAAGTCGAGCGTCCTGCCATCTTTGCCGCTCGTATGCCCCGCACGCATCGCGCCGCCGCTGACGACCACAGACGGGATATTCAGCCGCGCCGCCGCCATGAGCATGCCCGGAACGCTCTTATCGCAGTTCGGAATCAACACAAGCCCATCAAACTGATGCGCCACCGCCATCGCTTCGATGGAATCGCAGATCAGCTCTCGGCTCGCGAGCGGATACTTCATGCCCTGATGCCCCATCGCGATCCCGTCGCAGATGCCGATTGCGGGAAATTCGATCGGCGTACCGCCCGCCATAAGGACGCCTGTTTTCGCGGCATCCGCGATGCGGTCGAGCAGCATATGCCCCGGCACGATATCGTTCTGCGAATTGACGATGCCGATGATCGGCCGATCTATTTCCGGACGGGTATACCCCATCGCATAAAAAAGTCCTCTGACATAGGCACCTTCGGGTCCCTTTTTGATTTTGTCGCTGTTCATAACCTCTCCTCTGAATGCACTTGTAACCCAACTATAATAATTTAACATATCTGCAAACCGAATACAAACCGGGCGCTTCGCAATGTGTCAAAACGGGCGATCCGCGATGGACCGCCCGTTGGTTTGACTTTTGCGATTCAGCACCGAAGATAGAGAGGATTGCTCGAACCCACCTACCTTATGCTTATTAAACGAGTCCCTGATCGAGCATCGCCTGAGCGACCTTGCGGAAGCCTGCGATATTTGCACCGAGGATGTAGTTTCCTTCCTGCCCATACAGCTTCGCCGCATCGTCGATGCTGTGATAGATGTTGACCATGATCCGGTTCAGCATCTTGTCCACCTCGTCAAATGACCAGGACAGCCGTTCGCTGTTCTGCGACATTTCGAGCGCGGATGTCGCGACGCCGCCTGCGTTTGCCGCTTTTCCGGGGAAGAACTTAACACCGCTTTCAATGAAGAGATCCGCCGCATCCTGTGTGGTGGGCATGTTCGCGCCTTCGCCGACGATCTTGACGCCGTTTGCGATGAGCGCCTTCGCCCCCGCCAGATCGAGCTCGTTCTGTGTTGCGCAGGGAAGCGCGATATCGACCGGAATATCCCAGACGACGCCGTCTCCGACTTCCTTGTGCGTCGCATCGCTAAAGTGTTTGGCATAATCCGATAGGCGTCCGCGCTGGACGAGCTTGACTTCCTTAATCTTATCGAGGTTGATGCCCGAAGGATGATGCACGTAGCCGTTGGAATCCGTCATACTCACGACATTGCCGCCGAGCGACTGGACTTTCTGCGCGGCGAAGATCGCGACATTTCCGGAACCGGAGATCGCAACCGTCTTGCCTGCAAAGCTATCGCCGACAGTCTTAAGATATTCCTCTACCAGATAGACGAGTCCGTAACCGGTCGCCTCCGTACGCGCGAGGCTGCCGCCCCAATCGAGTCCCTTGCCCGTAAGTACGCCTTGGAATGCGTTTGTGATGCGCTTGTACTGACCGAACAGGTAACCGATCTCACGTCCGCCGACGCCGATGTCTCCGGCCGGCACGTCCGTATCCGGACCGATATGTCTGTAAAGCTCTGTCATAAACGACTGACAGAAACGCATGACTTCATTGTCGCTCTTGCCCTTGGGATCAAAATCGGAACCGCCTTTGCCGCCGCCGATCGGAAGACCTGTAAGCGAATTCTTGAAGATCTGTTCAAAGCCGAGGAACTTAATGATGCTGAGGTTGACGGACGGATGGAATCTCAGACCGCCTTTATAGGGTCCGATTGCAGAACTGAATTCGACTCTGAATCCTCTGTTCACCTGTACATTTCCCTTATCATCGATCCACGGAACGCGGAATTGGATGATGCGTTCGGGCTCGACCAGCCTTTCAAGAAGCGCCGCATTTTCATACTTTCCGTCGGAATCCACCACCGGGCGAAGCGATTCCAGCACTTCGGTTGCTGCCTGCAGAAACTCCGGCTGATCTGCGTTTTTCTTGTTGATATCTGTTATAATTCGGTCAACGTAACTCATGTTTAGCCTCCATTCGACCACGGCAATATTCATTGACAAGGATATTATGACAGGCGGATACAAGGAGTGTCAATATTTTAACAAATACACGGAAAAATCAGAATAATAACACGTTATCTGTCGATGCGGAGTGTTTTCCCTGCCCCCGTCAGATAGAGGTACGCATCGTCAACGGCGACCTTGTAGACTTTTTCCAAGACCTCGCGGTAGAGGTTGATCTGCATGCGATACAGGTCGATCAGGCGTTTGTCTTCCCCGGGCGTTTTTTCATCATAGTAGTTTGACTTAAAATCGACTAAGACGATGCGTGCATTGCCGGAAGCTCCGAAGGAAACATCCCCGCTTGCAGCTTCAGACGCCCCCGTATATTCCCAGAAAAAGCAGTCGATGATGCCCTGTACGATCACAGGCTCCCCATCTTTTTTCCATCTGAGATTGAATGGCGCTTCCAGCCGAAGTTCCGGTGACGCCGCAGCTCTGGCAAAAATATTCGTATTTGCATAGCGCTGCAGGACGGCGGCGTTCACGGCATCTCGCTGCGCCTCGGTCAGGAATTCCTGCACGACAAGCGCGTCCAGATACCGTTCAAAATATTTCCGGTCCTTTCGGTTTTCATATGCTGCGCGGTAGTCGAGCTTTTCAAAGGCCTTGTGCAGCGCACTGCCGCGTTCTGCGGCGTTCAGTCTCTCCGCCGCAAGCCGCCCTTCATCTTCTGCGATTTCGGCTGCGGAACCGTCTGTAAAAAAGATTGTTTCAGCGATCTTTGACCGGTTTTCCGACCGGCTGCTCGTCTCCGATTTTGCACGTTCCTCTCGGGCAAGTTCCGATACGCTGAATTTCGATTTCATTTGGGCCGCATCCGCATAGCGGTACACACCTGAAAGACGACCCGCGACTTCCGCCGCATACGCGCTTTCGGCTTCCGTTTCGAGCGATCGCAACAGCGCCGCCGCGTTGTCCCGCTTTTGTTCACTGCGTGCGGCCGCATTCAGCATATCGCGCACCGTAAAGACCTCTGTCAGCATCCCGCTGCTGGAAAGCAGCGGCAGCAGCATGTCACAATAGCTTTTTGCCTTCATGAGATCGAGATCCACTTCGGGATCGAGCGTATAGGCGTCATGCAGCATGTCCCCTGCATGCGCTACCGTTCCCAACAGGACAAGCCGATCCATCGCGCGCGTCATGGCAACATACAGCACCCGGAGATCCTCTGCCCGCTCTTCCTGATCCTTCTTTGTTTTTATGAGATTCTGGAGCAGTGTCTTGCGATAAGAATGCGTTGCATAGTCCTCCCATTGCAGCGCGATGCCCAGATCCTTATGAAAACTGATCCTGTGCTCGTCCTTGCTCTGTCTAAATCGCTTTGCGAGCTGTCCCAAAATGACCATCGGGAATTCCAGTCCTTTACTTTTGTGAATGGTCATGATGCGCACGGCATCGTCGTTTTCGGCAAGCAGTTTGATCTGTGCAGTCTTTAGCTTTCTCGATTTCATCGTATCGACAAAGGAGATAAATCCGAAAAGTCCGGTCTTTCGACCCTGCTGATAACCGGACGCCTTATCGACAAGCGCCCGCAGGTTCGCCGTCCGCTGCGCACCGGAGACAAGCGCACCCATATAGTCATACAGACCGCTTTCCTTCATCACTTTCCAGAGAAATTCAGGCAGTTCTGCAAACATCTCATCGTAGCGCCACCCTTCAATCCTTTCGATCAAATGTGTGCATTTTCGTTTCAGCGCGCGGTCTGATTCCGTATCTAATTCGATACCTGATTCCGTATCCGTTTCGGCGACCGCCGTCGTAAATGCAAAAAAAGCCGCATAGAATGGACCTGCTCTGTGCGAAAGTCTGATCCGGATCAACTCATCCGCTGTGAAGCCGAATACGGCAGAGGTCATCGTACCCGCAAGCGCCACATCCTGACGCGCGTTGTCGATGACACGAAGCAGGTTCATGAACGTTTCTATTTCCAACGTATCGAAATAGCCTTCACCGCTCTCGACGAAAGCAGGAATGCCCTCCCGCTGCAACAGGTCGCAGAGCAGGCCGCCCGTGTTGCGCACTTCCCGGTTTAAGATTACGATATCCCGATATTTGAGCGACCGGACTTCTTTGCATGCCGTATCGAAAAACGGTGTGCCGTAGGACGACTTGATGATGTGTGCGGCGGCGCGCGCTTCCAGCTCCGCATCCTTGAGGTCGAGCAGCTCTTCGCTGACTTCTTCAGTCGGCTCCCCTAAATCCGATTTCGTTTCGACTAAGATCAACCGAACCGTATCTTCAAGGGAGCTGTCCGATCCGGACGGTTCATATTGAAGCCCCTGTTTCAGGAAGGCTTTGTCATCGTAGGCAATACCCGAGATCTCATCATTCATCAGCTTTTCAAAAATGTGATTCGCGCTGCTCAGTATTTTCGCTTTACTCCTGAAATTGCTGCTCAAATCGATGCGGATGTTTGCCGCATCCGTACCGTCTTCACACGCACTGCCGTATTTTATATATTTTTTTATAAAAATTTCCGGCTCGGCAAGCCTGAATTTATAGATGCTCTGTTTGACGTCTCCCACCATAAACAAATTGTCATCCCGGCAAATCCGGCGGATCAACTCATCCTGAATGTAGTTGCTGTCCTGATATTCATCGATGAAAATATGCTCAAACTTGTCCCTGTACTCGCCGCAGACGCGTTCGTCTTCGAGGATCTTCAGGGCAAAGTGCTCGATGTCGCTGAAGTCAATCAGACCGTCCCGACGCTTGAGTTCTGAATATCGTTCGTGAAACGCGTACACAAGCTCCCGAAGTTTCTGCGCCGGCGCGGCGGTGTCCCGGATATCCGACATCAACCGCGTCGGATCCACCGTAAAGTATTTTGTTTTCAGATCTTTGATGCGCGACTTTGCCCGTTCGCGTATCCTGTTCGCCCGATCTTTGATCTGTTCATAATCCGCCTTCTCCGTGGCCTTACAGGAAAAGCGCTCGAACTCGAAATTGCGTCCTGCCGCCGCAAACGCGTCCCAATCAAATGTATTGGGGTCGGATGCATCCAGTGTTGTAAGCAGTTCCGATGCATTCACGATATCCGCTGCGGTCTTTAATGCCAACGAAGGAATCTTTGCGTCTTCCAGAAATGCCTTTAGCTTTTCAAGAACCGAAATACTCATTTTCAATTCTTTACGGATCTCAGCACAGACGAGCGTGAAAACTTCGCTGCCCTCAAAGCGGTCATACCGAACCGCAAGCGCCTCCGTATGCATGTCTAACCATCCAAAAGGATCCGGCATGCTTCTGATAAAGTCATACAAATGTTCGATGATTCCGCGCACATTGTTCTCGCTGCGCGCGTTCGCATACAGTTTCATAAATTCCGTAAAATCCGGATCCTCCGCTTCAAAATATTGCTCAAAAAGTGCATCGAGTGCTTCGTTCACAAGAATCTGTCTCCGCTCATCGTCACAGATTGAAAACGACGGTTCCAGATCGATGATGTAATAATACCTGCGCAGGATCGTCAGTGCAAATGCGTGGAAGGTGCTGATCTGTGCCCTGTAAATTGACTGAAGCTGCTCCTGAAGGAAGGACTTTCGTTCCGGCGGAATACCGCTTTCAGACCTGTCTTCAGGCGTATCTTCAAGTGCGCTTTGAATCGAGTCAACGATCTTTTGACGCATCTCTCCGGCAGCAGCTTCCGTAAATGTAACAACGAGAAGACGGTCAATAGCCGTCTTCTCGTCAACAACAATTTTACGAATACGTTCGACGAGCACCGTCGTCTTGCCGGATCCGGCAGCGGCGGATACGAGCATATTCTTTCCCCGTTGCATGATCGCAAGGGTTTGTGCTTCGGTCCACTTTTGCATGTGAATATCATATCATATTTCGTTGTGGGAGTAATATTTTATGATTCCGTGTTGCCGTTCCGTGTTGCCGTTACACTTTTCTTCTGATTTATCAGAAGTGCCGCCCCGGATTCATCGGTTGTAGGGGGGGGATTCAACCGGTGCCGGGGAGGTCTCTTCTGTTCGATCAGTCGTCGATTCGGCTGGGGTATCTCTTTCATTCTCCGCCAAGTCTCGATCGACATCCTGACCTCCTGCTTCATTGAGGTTTTCAGGATCCTCTGAGGAATATGCTTCTTTATCGGGAGAGCGCCCGCGCTTTCCACGACACGGTTTTTCCACCGTTACTTAATATATACCCAGTTTGCAAGAATTTAAACTATAATTTTTAACTTTTTTTCGAATCTTTTAATATTGCTGTCTTGACACGTGTAGAAATATATGCTGATTTTATTGATATTACATAATTTTTATCAAGTATATA
>JAISKP010000030.1 GCA_031260885.1 Eubacteriales Family XIII. Incertae Sedis bacterium | reverse complement strand
CCCGGGCAGATGACGTTCGCCCGGATATTGTCCTTGGCAAGTTCGCTTGCGAGCACCTTGTATAAGCAGATAATACCCGCTTTCGAAGGCGAGTATACCGCGCTCATCTGCCGCGGCATCATAGCGCCGAGTGATGCAGTCGCAAGGTACACGCCGCCGCCGGCTTTGAGAAATTCAGGATAGGCTGCCTTACAAGCGATGAACGGACCTCTTAAATTGACGCCCATGATCCTGTCCCATTCTTCATTCGAAATATCCGTGAAGCTTTTTTCTTTCTGCGGCAGGGCTGCATTGTTGTACAGCACATTCAGTTTTCCGAAATTCTTCACGGCTTCCGCAACCACGTTCGCACAGTCATCCGGATTTGAGATGTCCGTCCGCACAAATATTGCGTCGCCGCCTGCAGCCTGGATTTGCGAGAGGGTTTCATTTCCGCCCTCCGCATTCACGTCAGCGATGACGACTTTTGCGCCTTCTTCGGCAAAGCGTTTTGCTGTAGCACGCCCCATTCCGGATCCGGAGCCTGTGATGATTGCTACTTTTCCCTCAAGTCTCATTTTCTTTTCTCCTTTCGCGACCACTTACCAACGATACCACGTACCTCTTTTGGATTTATATACGACGGTTAAACCGATCATATCACCTTTGCCTTCCTATTATATACAATACTCATATATACAATACTCATATATACAATACTCACTTGTATTTTTGTTCCAGCTCCTGCCACCGGGCAAGTCCCATTGTCGGAAAAAGATCCATCGCATTGTTGCCACCGGGAATAATCTCTTTATCGGTACCCTTTTCCTTTAAAGTATCCACCAATGTGCGCAGCATGACCGACGCCCCGTATGATAAGGTCGACGGAAAGATGACGATTTTGTAACCCATCTGTTCGAGCTCTTTTACCGTAATCGACGGCGTTCTTCCGCCGTAAACCTGGTTGCTGATCAGTGCAATCTGACTTCCGAACAATTTGCCCACCTTCTCCACCTCATCGATCGTCTGAGGCGCTTCGAAAAACAACACGTCGATGCCCGTATCAATATACCGCTTTGATCTTTCGATGGCCGCTTCAAAACCGTCTGTGGCTCTTGAATCCGTTCGGGCGATAATCAACGTATCCTTGTTGTTCTTTTCATTGACGGCCGCCTCGAGTTTCCGAGAAAATTCCTCCGTGGAAACGGTGACCTTTCCCGCAAGGTGTCCGCAGCGTTTGGGCATGATCTGATCCTCGATCTGCACGGCGGCGACGCCCGCATGTTCCAGCGTGTGTACTGTCCGGATCACGTTGAGCGGATTTCCGTATCCCGTATCCGCATCGCAGATCAGCGGAATATTCAGCTTGCTTGCTACGACGCTTGCCACATGAGCGACCTCGCTGACGCTGGCAAGACCGATATCCGGCTCGGCAATCGCACTTGCGGAGACGCCTGCCCCCGCGAGATAGGCAACCTCAAAGCCTGCCTGTTCGATGACGACGCCCGAAATTCCGTCATATGCACCCGGCGCAACCAACACCCCGTCCCCTTTGAGCAACGCTCTTAATTTCCCACCCGGATTATTTAACATTTTCTCTCCTTTTTTCCATTTCTAAAGTGTTTTATAACCGATTCCCGCTCAGTGAAGCAGATCCATCAATGCGGTAATGTCTTCCACATCTTCAATGTGATTTACGAGTTCGACGATCTTCTTTGCATTTACGGAACCGACCGTATTTGCAGCATTGTTATAGAACTTCGTCTCGACCTCTTCTTTCGATGCCGGATTTTCGGGATCGCCCTTCGGGAACTTCACTTCGCCCACATAGGTCTTTCCGTCCTTTGTCTTCACCGTAACGCGCGCCGGATAGTGCTGCGGGTATACGCGCTCAAATTCCTCGTCTAGCGCCCAAGTCACTTTTTCACACAATTCATAGATCACCGGATCCTTGATGGCTTCCGCCGTAAAGGATTCCGGCAGCACCCTGCCTTTTACCAGACCGACAGAAACTTCATACGGAATCGAAAATTGTGCATTTACGATATTCTGCGGGTGCTTTTTCATGTCTTCCGGGAAACAGAGGTTGTGAATCGCGAATTTGTTGCAGTCCGCATGAATGCTTTCGATCTGCGAAATGTCGACCCCTTGATTGTGGATATCGATTGCACAGTCACAATAGTTGTTTGAGAATCGGCAGCATGAGTGGAGTTTGATGCTGTTGTCTGCCATCTCCCACTTCTTGCCGAAATTGTCCGTCATCTTATTCACGTCATAGATCCCTTCCGGACGCGGATCTTCTTTGCTGCCTTTATACGAAAAAGCGGTAAAGAACCCATGCCGTCCTTCGAAGACCGTCGGCGGACCGAAGAAATACATCTGCCCCAGGGTTGCCGCAAGCACACCGTCCATCGCCGACTGACCGGCGTGAAACCGCTTTGTCCACGCGCCGACCTCATTGAACTCTCCGATGCCGGCAGCCTCGCTGCCCGCAACACCGAGCGCATAAGTCGTCTGCTGCGCATTCAGACCCAGCACCTTACAGGCGCCCGCAGTCGCGCCGAAGACGCCGCACGTACCCGTCGGATGCCATACCCCGTAAAAGGTATAGCCTAAAAAGGATTCTCCGGCGCGAATCGTCACATCGGAACCGATGATGAATGCAAGCAGCACATCCTTGCCGCTTTTCTTGTATTTTTCGCCCAATGCAAGCACGGCTGGAAGCACCGCGACGGATGAATGCTGAATCCCCTCTCTATGATCATCGTCATAGTCTTGACTATGTCCTGCGGTACCGTTAATCAGTGCCGCCAGCATCACATTCGAACGTTCCGGACGTCCCACAATCGTGCAATCCTCCGTACCGCCGATGATCTGCGCCGCATTGGTCACCGCGACTGCGGACTCTATCTGGCGACCCGACAACATCGTCCCGATGCAGTCGAGCATAAAGATCTTTGCGTTTTCAATCGTCCGGGCGTCAATATCTTCGAACTTTAAGGACTCTGCGATTTCGGCGATTTGCTGAGCAATAGGTTTGTCTGCCATAGTGATCTCTCCTTTACGATGTAAGCGCTTTTTTCAATTTACATTGTATCATTATTCTTATCCATGTCAATGAAAACGCTTCTTGCTGCGGTTCCATGGTCAGGCTCTGATACCATAGACATCTTCGTTATATTCTGCGATTGCGTCCGACACGATCGCTTCGACCTCCGGGTGAATCATGCTGTTCGGCGCGCCGTAGGTGTTGCCGGGGATGAAATGTCCGCCGGGTCCGTAAAGTGCGCAGGATGCGCGCGTTGCCGCCCGGATCTCATTCTCCGGTGCAGGTCTGTCCAGCGCTGCCGTATCCATGCCGCCCATCAGGGTCAGACGTCCCGCAAGCTGCTCCTGCAACGCCGGAATATTGTTCGTCATCAGCGCGCCCTGCCAGACATCGACGCCGATCTCCGCCATCTCCGCTACGATCGGTTCCAGATAGCAGTCCGCATGGTGGAGGACGATCACACCGCGGCTGTGCATATAATCATAAAGTTTCTTGTACCGCGGTTTGAACAGATCGCGCCACGTATCCGGACTCATAAACAGACTCGTTTTCGTTCCCCAATCATCGTGCGAAATCATAATATCCGGCTTCAGATGATCGATCTTCATTTCCGTGAGGATCATGCGCTCTTCCAGAAGCAGATCCAGCAATTCACCAAATGCCTCCGGTTCCAGCAGCATGTTTACGAGGGTATCCTCAAAGCCCATCAATCCGTGCGCCCGCTCGAAAAGCCCGAACGACAGAGCAGCACCCACCAAATATTGATTTCTGTCGATGCTGTCTGCGATTTTTTCGGCTTCGGCCCAATCCGTGCAGTTCGACATAAAATCCGGCATTTTCACGGATTTTTTCCACGCCGTAATCTCCTTAATCACGATGCGCTCGGGTGTATGCCACGGTGCGGCTGCAGGCTGGTCTTCCGGCCAATGGAATGTAACGCCCCACGGATCCACAGCCGTTTTCCCCCGTTCAATACCCTTTCTGAGATAGGTGAGCGTCGGCTCCGGACGTGCAACGACGATCGGCTCCCATTGATTTACAAGCCGATCCGGTTTCCCGTCTGTTTTGATCGTCTCAAGGAAATTCTCTCTTGGCGTTAACACAGATCTCCCCTTTCAGAACATTCCATCCAATCCCTCAGGTACACGATCTATGCCTTCGGGCTGCCACCGTATTTTCTGCTCTCGTCCATGATGATCGCACGATTTTCGGGCGGCATCAGGAACCCCGCGGGAAGCAAAATCACATTCTGCTTCGGGCCGAAGAGATCGATGACACGGCGCACTTCGGCACGGATATCCGCCTCGCTCGTATCCGGAAGGCTGCACAGATTGTCTAAACAGTTTTCAAAGACAACGACATCCCCGTATTTCGCCTCAACCGCTTCCTGATCGTTGATCCCGCCCTGAAGCGGATTGATGACCTTTGAGCCAATCTCGACCAGATCGCCGACAAATACCTGCATACAACCGCAGCTGTGATAGATCGGAATCATCCCCAGATCCGTGATGGCTTTGACGAGCTTCGCGTCCGCAGGTTTGATAAATTCCCGGTACATATCCATCGAAATCAGCGGGCTGTGTGCACTTCCGATATCATCCATCGTCAGAAAGAGATCCGGCTTATAGTATTCTGCGACCTTTGCGGCGATCCGAATTCTGAAATCCGACAAAACGTCGATCAATGCCTTGAAGGCCTCCGGCTCGTCGTACATCGCCATATACGAGTCTTCGATGCCGATCAGTTGCCAAAGCCGCTCAAAAGGACCGCTTTCGGTAATGACGCGCAGCGCACGTTCTTCCCGATCCAAACCTTCCAGTTCTTTTTCCGCCGCCGCTGCCCAATCGATTTTCTCCAGATCCGGCAACACCATCTGTTCTTCCCACTTTGTGATATCGCTGATCACGCGCGGATGATCCAGCGTCGGCGTGCACGCACCCGCAAGTTTATCATAGGTCCAGTGCATCCCAAACCAGTCATAGCCGCCTTTTTCATCGCTGATGTCGGGACGATCCGCGATCACGGCAGGCGCTACGGTAAAATAACAATCCTCCGCGACGGGCACCCATTCCGCCTTTCCGGTTCGGTTCAGCACATGGAAAAGATTTTCGCGTTCTGTCATCTTCTGATTCATAACCATCTTTGCCTCATTTCTGTTAACGCACCAAAACGAATGATGATCGGGTATGTAAATGCATGAAAGCGATATTATTATATCATGATCTGTGTGGTATTATTGATATATTTCGTTCCGTATTTCCGCATTCAAATGTAGGGGGTAAAATAGGTTGATACCCGGGGTGAAAAAAAGTTGTCGCGGTACAGATTGGGGTTGACACAGTGTGCATTTGTGATACCATAATGGATAAAAGCGCTTCCATACCTCAGAACATTGATCCGAAAGAAGATTTGACATGTCTCTTTATACCATCAAACCACTCAGACTCGGAACGATTAAAAGACCGCTGAAGGGCACCGTATATGGGATCGATACAGACGAGGAGCCCTATTTCCCCATTATTTCATATTATTTGGAAAGTCCGACACATAAAATTGTGGTTGATACCGGCGGGATCGTACCGGATGGCATCCATTGGGAACCATATACGAGAAACGAAGATCAGGAACCCGGGAATGCGCTGAAAAAGCTCGGCGTTTCGGCAGACGATATCGACATGGTGATCTTTACACATTTGCATTGGGATCATGCATGCAGCAATGACGCTTTTAAAAACGCGCGATTCATTGTACAGAAAAAAGAGTATGACTTTGTCGCTGATCCGGAGACCTCCAATAAAGGTTACGAAGCGGAACTCGTGCTACGCACGACTTATGAAACGGTGGATGGAGATGTGGAGATCGTCCCCGGCATATCGGTCGTTCTCACGCCCGGACACAGCGTGGGTTCACAGTGTATCCTGATAGATACCGCAGACGGAACGTATATGATCACCGGGGATACGGTACCCTTGTACCGAAACTGGGAAAGTTCGCCCAGGGTTCCAACCGGCATTTTTTCGGATCTGGATACCATCCTGCGCAGCTATGAGAAACTCGGGAAACTTCAGATAGGCGGAAAAATTCTTCCGGGACATGAAATGAAGGTTTTCGACCGTGAAGTCTATCCGTAATTTATGATATATTAATTCGAGGAGTACAGCATGAAGATTACAGGAAGAGTATGGAAGTTCGGTCATGATATCAATACGGATCTGATTTTTCCACATGACTCGATCCGGCTGAAGCCCGCCGAGCAGGCAAAGCTGATATTCAGAGACAACCGACCCGGTTGGTCAGAATTGGTTCAGAAGGGAGATATCATCGTCTCCGGGAAGAATTTTGGCACCGGTTCCGCAAGGCCGGGGGCAGTTCTCCTGAAGACGCTGGGACTGGGCGGCATGCTCAGCGACAGCATCAATGGTGTTTTCTTCAGAAACTGTGTGAGCTACGGTTTTCCTGCGCTGCAGTATGAAGGTGTCAGCGATCTGTTTGAGGAAGGCGATGTCGCCGAATTTGAACTAACCACCGGGCTGATCCGAAATCTGACCACTGGAAAAGAGCTTCAGGGAACGCCCCTTCCGGGCAGTATGGTGGAAACCGTCGAGGCGGGCGGCGTCATTGATGTCCTCATTTCGAAAGGCCTCGTGGAGCCACTCGAATAAAGCAGGTTGGTATTGGTAGTTGTATTTGATATTCAAATACCGTAGAAAATTGGCAGTGTATGAGT
>JAISKP010000045.1 GCA_031260885.1 Eubacteriales Family XIII. Incertae Sedis bacterium | reverse complement strand
AAGCCTGATAACCGTATACGGCGAGCATCGGAAACACCGCGATGAGTAACAGACTTTGCCGCAGCACATTTGGAATCGACGTATCGTTTGCATAGTCGTCGTAAGCGAACAGCGTCAGTACGCTGCGCGTGAGCGTGTTCATCATGTCGTTGCTCGGCGCTTTCATGATGATATCTCGGACGAAACTCGTCGGAAGCGTCCGGTAATGGGATAGCAACGCATTGAAATCTTTCAGCTCTTTCTTGTTTGGGAGCTTCCCAAAGATGAGCAGATAGGTTGTCTCCTCAAAGCCTGCTCTGCCCTCAGCGATGAAACCGTCTACGAGATCATAGATATTGATGCCGCGAAAATACAGTTCGCCATCGCATGGGATTTTTTCGCCGCTTGCGGTTCGGGTAAAGGCGATGATGTCGGAAATCTCGGTCAGGCCGGTCAGGACGCCGTTGCCCTCGAGGTCACGTAGTCCGCGGTTTACCTTGTTTCTCACATATAGATCAGATTCGATCATGCCGTTCGAAATGCAGATGTCCGAGAGTTTTTGAACTTCCTTCGTAATATCGATGAACTTGCTGTCAAGCTTGTTTTCCATCGTGTTAATGATATGAATATCAGATGATGGCATACAGAATCTCCTCCCTTGAATAATTTTTTTAATTATATCCCATATGCCCCTCTTGTTACAAGGGAGCAGGTGTATATGCATCACTTTGCGGGCGCGCATCGGGATTCATAGGCAACGCTTTCGGCACATGGCTGATTGTATCATAAATTCCAAAGAGATTTATGATACAATCATGATATTACAATGTGGATAAAGTGAAAATCACGTAAAATAAATGCGGTTATAGTCGGCTTAAGTCGGCGGAACAACGGTGGATCACCAAAATGAGACTGAATAAATATATCGCGCTCGCCGGTGTGGCCAGCAGAAGAAAAGCGGACGAACTCACCCTGAGCGGCAATGTGAAAGTGAACGGTCACGCTGTGAATACGCCCGGCATCGATATCGGAGAAGGCGATGTTGTCGAAGTGAACGGCAGGCAGCTTTTCCCCGAGACAAAAAAGGTCTATATCCTGTTGAACAAACCCAAAGGTTTCATCACTTCCGTCAGCGACGAGAAGGATCGCCCGACCGTCATGGATCTCGTTTCCGATATTGAGGAACGTATCTTTCCGGTCGGCAGACTGGACGGCGCGACGACGGGGATGCTTGTGATGACAAATGACGGCGACTTTGCATACCGGATGACGCATCCCACGCATGGGGTGTACAAAACTTACCGCGCAAAAGTATCAGGCGTTTTATCCAAAGAGAAATGCGCCGTTCTGAGAAAGGGCGTTGATATCGGCGGTTATGTGACAGCGCCTGCCTTTGTTGAGGTGATAAAACAGAGCGATCACACAGCGCTTGTCGATATCCGCATTCAGGAAGGGAAAAACCGCCAGGTCCGAAAGATGTTTTCCGCAGTCGGGAATAAAGTGTTGGAACTCGAACGGACGGCCATCGGCGAAGTCCGCCTCGGAAGTCTGAAACAGGGACATTACCGAAAGCTCCGGAAGGAAGAAATAAACCAGCTTTTCGATCGTTGACCTGAAAGCGGGTTCAGACATTGAACCGTATTTCGATGGTTGGTATCCATATCCGCTTCCATATATTTCCGTGCACAATAAAAGTTTTTGATCTGTGTATAACTCGGCACTTAAAAAAAGGTATTTATCATACAACTGTTGAAATTTAAACAAATTATATGGATGAACTTATCCACAACACCCTTGGGATAAGATTGTATACAATTTTTTTCAAGGTGTGGAAAAGGTCACAGATGTTTTAAAATAGGCACTTTTTAGGTGTTGAAATATGTTTGTAACATTGCGAACATTAGTTGACATAATAAAATATTAAATGGTAATTGAAAGCAAATTCAGATATACAAACGGGTTGTTATAGAGATGATCCTCAAACCCATAGCGGTAGTATTTGCCGACCTGATCCAACGCATATAATGGTATCCTGTCATACAGATCCAACGCATAGGGCAGATATTCTTCTTTTGCGGCGATCCGCATTTCGGGATCATTTGTAAAACCATCCAACCATCCCTCTTCCCGGTAACTGCCATCTCCGCCATAATAAAATAAAGCAAGAGATCCCGACAGCTGGCTTTGCGTATAGGAACCGGTAAGTGTTTTTCCCTGTACATCGGATTCGTCAACGGTGAGTTCATCAACGGCGGATTCATAGGTGATCAATCCGTCCAAGATTCGAACCGTATCCGAAAAGGGACGCAGCGTATCTTCCCGGAGCCAAAGTGGGACACCGATGGTTTGATCGATCTCCGCGATGCATGCCTCGTATAGGTTTTTCGCGCGTTGATGGATCCCATCAGAGATCTCGGTGCTGTCTACGTATTTGTGCACCCATATTGTTTGGAACATGCCTGCCAGCAACGCCTGATACGCCGTATCCTGCGGTACCGGTTGCGTGAGCCAATACTGCGAAATCGCATTCAGATGCGCTGCGCTGTCTGTTGCAAACGAGCGGTCTTTATGATTGAGCGGATCGCTTATTGCCTGCGCCGGATCGCTGAATGCACGCAACGCAATCAAGGTGTTCAAGATCTCGATTTGTTCATCCAAAGTCAGTTCCGCATAACGATTACAAGCGCGATAAATGTCTTTCGTATGTGCAGTGATGCGGGTTTTCGAAAGATCCAAGAACTCCGAATCCGGCGTGTTGCAGATGCGAAGCACGGATGTGATGTACAGGCATTTGTCTGAAATTGTGGGCGCATTTTTCAGATCACAAGCAAGCAGCGCCGCTTCTATTTGCGCTTCGGTAACCGGAATCTCCGCTTCATAAATTCGTGTTGCGACAGAATCCTTTAAAGCGATTTGTGGCAGGGCAGAAGATTCGGTCGAATAATAAAAGGTAAAGGATGCGAGCACAAAACAGCAGACGAGGCTTGTAACGGTTACAATGCGGCTCCGTCCGGTAAGCGAAAATTTCGAAATCGGACTGCCGGACTTTTCAGCGTCACTGTCATGCCCGGCAGTTTCTATTCGCGAGAAATACGAATCGGAAATCCGATACAAAAAGCACAGAACGACGGTGATGCCGAGTCCGTTTAAGAGCAGCAACAGGCTGAACGGTGAATTGAGCGCGATGGTCATAATCGGAACCATCAGCGGGACGATCAGATTCGAAGAATGCTTTTTCAGACAATAGACAATCATGCCGATGCATAGGGCGAACAAAATCGCAGAGAGGATCACACCGAACAGACCAAAGCTCAGATATCCGGATCCGATGATGCCCGTATTGGCCGCAGTGATCGTACCCTGATAGTTCAGCCCGATCAGGTGGGCGGTGCCGACCGGATACCGCACGGAAACATGCAATAGGTCCCCGAGTCTGCTTCCGGAGAAACCGATTGTTCCGAATTTCTCCGCAAAATCGATATACTGCGTATTCAGCAATGCAGGAACCATCAACGATCTTCTGTATAAAAGATTGATCAACGAGAGTGCGGCATAAGAAGAAGATGAAAAGAATCCTGCAATGACCGTAACGGCAGATGCTGCCAGAACACCCCAAAAGACAAAAGCCTTCAATTTTGAAATGAGGAAAACGATGAGGATGACCACAGGGATGAATAAAATCGTTTTTTGTCCCGTCATAAAGAACAGTGCGACTTCCAAAGCGACTGAAAGGAGGATGAACGGTACGCGCCGATGCTTTACAGAAATGCAGAGCACAAACGGCAACACCGCAAATGAAGTCCATTTGAATGCGATGGTTAACGGCACACTCATCGTGATCTGCGCACGGAGATCATAAACCTGCAGGGTGATGAGCTGTATCAGGCTTGCCGAATCCGGCAGCTTGATTTCCAAAATGAGACCGATAAAAGTATAGAGCACAAGACCGCCGCAAAGCAAAACGAGCAGGGCGGCGGCAGGTTTGCTGAATCGCTCAAGCAAAGGAAAAACATCCGGAATTCTTCCAGTCAGATGCAACCCGGCGGTGACGATCATCAGCAGAAGTACCGTCAGCAGCATATGATCCGGGGCTACGCCGCCAAACGCGAAAAGCGTGGTGGCCGGCATCAAAAATAATACAAACAGAATATCCAGAATGTTTTTCACAGGCGCACTGTTTGGAACCAGATGCAGCAGTATGGAAACGAGAATGAAGACCAACCAGGAAAGCAACCAAGAGGACCACGATCCGATGCGCAAAAACCCCTGATCCGCATAGTAATTTGAAATGAGCAGGACATAGACCAAATCGAAAATCACTCTGAATGAAATCATCACAGTGAGGATTGTGAGGTTGCTCGGCGTATAGAATGATAATCTGTTCAGCGTTGCTTTCATGGGTGTTTCAGCGGATGCTTTTCACGAAATCGATAAATTTCTCATGGTCTATGGCAAAATTTCCGCTTACGGTTTTGCCGTCCCCGACGTCCTTGGTCACGACGGATCCGATACTGATGCGTGCGTGATTCCCGATCGTGATTCCATTTGATAAGGTGCTCCCCGGTCCGATCCAGGCATCGTCACCGATGTGGACGTTGCCGTTGATACATGCATTTGCGGCGATCAGTGCACCGTATCCAATCTTTACCGCATGTGCCACATGGACGTGATCCGCCGCCTTGCAACTGTCGCCGATCACGACGCCGCCCAAGTGTTTCACCGAAATCACCTGATCGCCG